>NZ_JAUZMY010000029.1:0-96808 GCF_036327455.1 Nocardiopsis codii
CTGGTGGACCGTGTGCTCTTCCGTGGAAGGCGTCTGCGTTTCCGCTTTGTTGTGTCTTTACTTTATCAGGTGTTCCGCGCCCCGCCAAATCGGCGGTTTGTGGTTCGTGATCGGGGTAAAGCCCGTTCTGCTTCGTTTGCTTTTGTCCGAATGGACTTGGCTTTTGAAGCGACTCCCTGAGTTTACATGGCCCGAGCAGTGCTCGAACCGGGTGTTTCAGAGAGGAGGTTGTGTCGCCGATCGCGGACCGGTGCAGGGCCTGTCCCAAGTGGACGCCCGCCGTGCCGCAGCGACTCTTTCGAGTATAGGGAGGCTGGGGGGAGACGTCAAGCCAGAACCCGGAGCCGTTGCCGTACCGGCGCTCCGGGACCTCGTCGCCCCGTCGCGGGCGGCTTCTGAAGGCCCCTGACGTGTGCGATCCCCACACGGGCTCGCGATGCACGTCGGCAGTTGTGTCAGACAACGATGATCGTGCCCGGCTGATTCCTGGCCGAAACCCTCACCGGGTCGCAAAGTCTCCCGGGCGGGAGCACCGTGGAGACGACCGTGGGCCGGCGCCCGGAGGGGCGCCGGCCCACGACAGCAACCTGCCGTCAGCCGTCGAGGACGACGCCGCCGATGTTGCGCTTGCCCTTGCGCAGCACGACGAAGCGCTCCTGGAGGACGTCCGCGGTGCTGAGCCTGGCCTCCACGTCGGTGACCTTCACGTTGTTCACGTACGCGCCGCCCTCCTGGATGGCGCGGCGTGCTGCGGACTTGCTCGGCGTCAGACCGCTCTGCGCGAACAGGTCGGCGACGAGCAGGTCGTCGACGGGACCGGTGACCTCGGCCTTGGGCACCTCGGCCAGGGCAGCGTCGAGCGTCCGTCCGTCCAGCTCGGACAGGTCCGCGCGCCCGAACAGCGCGAGGCTGGCCTCCTTGACCTTGCGGCACTCCTCCTCGCCGTGCACCAGCGTGGTGAGGCCCTCGGCCAGGGTGCGCTGGGCGGCGCGGGCCTGGGGGCGCTCCTCCGTCTGGCGCTCCAGCTCGGCGATCTCGCTCTCGGAGAGGAAGCTGAAGGTCTTCAGGTAGCGGACCACGTCACGGTCGTCCGCGTTGAACCAGAACTGGTAGAAGGCGTACGGCGAGGTCAGCTCGGGGTCGAGCCAGATCGTGCCGGACTCCGTCTTGCCGAACTTGGTGCCGTCCGCCTTGGTGAGCAGGTTCGTGGTCAGCCCGTGCGCCTGGCCGTGCGGCTCGTTGCCGTCCATCCGACGGACCAGGTCCAGGCCCGCGGTGATGTTGCCCCACTGGTCCGAGCCCCCGGTCTGGAGGGTGCAGCCGTAGCGCCGGTAGAGCTGGACGTAGTCGTAGGACTGGAGCAGCACGTAGCTGAACTCGGTGTAGCTCATGCCCTCGCCGTCGAGCCGGCTCTTCACCGTCTCCCGGGCCAGCATCTGGTTGACGCTGAAGTGCTTGCCCACGTCGCGCAGCAGTTCGATCGCGTTGATCTCGCCGAGCCAGTCACCGTTGTTGGCGAGCACCGCGTCGGTGGCGCCCGCCTGCTCGCCCTCGGGCGTGAAACGCAGGAACGCGGACAGCTGCCCTGCGAGGTTGTCCACCCAGCCCCGGACCGTGTCCACCGAGTTCAGCTGGCGCTCCGCGCTGGGCTTCGGGTCGCCGATGAGTCCGGTGCCTCCGCCGACGAGCGCGATCGGACGGTGTCCGGCCTGCTGGAAGCGGGCGAGGGTGAGGATCTGGGTGAGGTGGCCGACGTGCAGGCTGCCCGCCGTCGGGTCGAAGCCGCAATACAGGGTGATCGGACCATCGGCGAGGGCCTTGCGGAGTGCGTCAAGGTCGGTCGTCTGCGCGAGGAGTCCGCGCCACTGGAGTTCGTCGATGATGTCGGTCACTGTGTTGCTCTCTGTTGTTAGGCGGGCCCCAGGGCCCGATCTGCCCTGAAGTCTAGGCGCGATGCCGCGGGGCATCACCCGGTTTTACCTCGCCACCACGCTATCGGCTGCGTCGGCGCCGCCGGTCGCGCGGTCCGCGCCCCGCGCGGACAGGGCGGACAGGGCGGGCTCGCCGCACCTCCCTCCGAGCCCCCTCACGCCCGCGCTCCGCCTGTTGACATCCTTAGCTAATGGAATTAGCTTTTGGGCTATGAGCATGAGCCATACGGAAGGGCACAGCATGCACCGCCTCCAGCGTCCCCCGGGCCGGATCGCCTACGACCTCCACGGAGCCGGGGGGGCCGGGCCCCTCCTGGTCTGCGCACCCGGCATGTTCGACCTCGTCGCGGAGGTCGGATCGCATGCCTAGGGCAGGACTCACCCCCGCGTCGGTCGCCGAGGAGGCGGCGGTGCTCAGTGACGAACAGGGGTTCGCCGGCCTGTCCCTCGCCGCTGTCGCCAAACGGCTCGGGGTCGCGACGCCCAGCCTGTACAAGCACGTCGACGGACTGGCGGGGCTCCGCCGTGAGGTGGCGGTGCTGGGGGCCGCGGGCCTCGGTGTGTGGGTGCAGCGTGCCGCGGTCGGCCGGTCCGGTCCGGAGGCGCTGCGCGCGGCTGCCGACGCCTACCGCGGCTACGCCCACGCCCATCCCGGGCGCTACGCGGCCCTGCAACAGGCGCCCGAGCTGGCCGGCGCCCACGTGGAGCTCTCCCCGGACCCCGTCGCGGTGCTCGCGGCGGTGCTGCGCGGATTCGGGATCGCCGAGGGCCAGACGGTGCACGCGATCCGGGCCCTGCGGAGCGCGCTGCACGGGTTCGTGGACCTGGAGACGAACGGCGGGTTCGGGTTGCCCGAGGACGTCGACGAGAGCTTCGCCCTCCTGGTGGAGGGGTTCGTGCGTGCCTTCGAGCAGTGGCCGGGAGCCGCATCCGGTCCGCGGCCGCAGACGTACGGGAGCACGGCGGACGAGACGACGACAGGACGGCACTGATGTTCGCGGGACACTTCGGGGTGGCGGGAGTCGTCAAGGCCTGGCGGCCGGCTCTGCCCATGGGCGCCCTCCTGGTGGCGACCCAGGTGCCCGACCTCCTGTTCGCGCCGCTCGCCGTGGCGGGGATGGAGGCCGGTGTTCCCGCCGAGGCCGGCCTGACCGGGTACGGGTCGCTGCTCATCTCTGCGCCGTACACGCACTCGCTGGTCGGCAATCTGGTGTTGGCGCTCCTGGTGGGAGGGCTGGTGCACGTGTTCCTCCGGGGTCGCTGGGGCCGGGACGCCGGCCTCGTCCTGGGCGGTGTGGTGCTGAGCCACTGGGTACTGGACCTCCTCGTCCACCGGCCGGACATGCCGTTCCTGCCCGGCGGCGCCGGTGACCTGCCGCTGCTCGGTCTGGGCCTGTGGGAGCTCCCGGCGGCGGCCGCGGTGGTGGAGGGAGCGCTGGTCCTGGCCGGGACCGTCCTGTACGCGTGGCGTACCCTCCGGGACCACCCGAACCGCACCCGGGCGTGGCTCTACAGCACCGGCATCGGCCTCCTCCTGGTGGGGTCGTTCGTGTACGACCTCACCGCCTCCTGATTCCCCCTCTCCACACCGGGTCCGCGGCTCCGCCCCGGTGAGGGATTCCTGACCCCGGGCGGAGTTCCCGCTGGGCGCGGGCATGGGTCAAGCTGGTGGACACGACCGTTTCGCCCCCTGTGTGGTGCCCGACCTGTTGTGGAGTCCCCTGATGCCCAAGAAGTCGTCGAAGATCGGCGGCGGACTGTCCGCCGTGGTCGGTGTGCTCGTCGTCGCCGTGTTCGTCCTGTACCAGCTGGGTGTGATCGACCTGGAGCCCGAGGCCACCGCCGGGCCGCAGGGCGGTGACGCCCCCGCATCGGAGCTGTCCGTGGAGCAGGCCCGTTCCCAGCTGGAGGAACTGCGGATCGAGGAGGAGGACGATCCCCCCGGGTACGACCGGGCGCTGTTCCCCCACTGGGACACCAACGTCCAGGAGAACTGCACGACCCGCCAGGCCGTCCTGGTACGCGACGGTGACGCCGTGGAGACGGACGAGGACTGCAAGCCGGTGTCCGGCTCGTGGTACAGCGCCTACGACGGGGAGACCTTCACCGATGCGCAGGACATCGACATCGACCACATGGTCGCCCTGAAGGAGGGCTGGCGTTCGGGGGCCCACGCGTGGACGACCGAGGAGCGGGGACGGTTCGCCAACGACATGGACTCCACCCAGCTGTGGGCGGTGAGCGCCTCGACCAACCGGTCCAAGAGCGACGCCGACCCCGCAGAGTGGATGCCTCCCCTGGAGTCCTCCCACTGCGACTACGTGGTGTCCTGGATCGAGGTCAAGCACGTGTGGGACCTGACCGTGGACCCGGACGAGGAGTCCGCGCTGCGGGACGTCCTCTCCGGCTGCTGATCCACCGTTCCGGTGAGGGCGCGGGGCCCCGGTCGGCCGGGGCCCCTGCCGGTCAGCCGGAGGCCTCGCTCGGACCGATGCTCCTGGCCGTGGCGAGGAGCTCCTCCTCGCCGACCAGGCCGAAGGAGTCCCTGACCTCCACCGCCACACCCTTGGCCGGGGCCCAGAAGGCCTCGGTCTCGCCGTACAGGGCGGTGTGGCCGTTGTTGTCGAACTCCTCGAGCGCCCAGTCGGGCGAACGCTCGTGGTACTCGGTGAGGAACGCGCGGACGGCGGACAGGTCGGCGAGCGTGGCGCCGCGCATGACCAGGACCTGGAGAACGACCCTGGCCCCTCCCCCCTCCACGGCCCTCTCCCAGACCCGGGTGGAGAAGGACACGTCACCCCACTCGTAGTCGAAGTCCGAGACCGAGGTCCGGTCGTCGATCTGTGCGGGCAGGTGCCCGATGCTGAAACCGTCCAACTCTCCCCCTCGTGGGCTGGTGGCGGCCGAGGCCGCCGTGAGTGCGAGCGCGAGCGCGGTGGCGAGTGCCACCGCGATCCACCGGACAACGGACATGTTCACCTCCGGCGACGGTCGTGGGACCGTCCCGGACCACCGCTGACTTCCATGGTGGGACGCCTCGGAGGCCACCACCAGAGTCTTCTCCGGCCTGTGGACAACCCGGCGGCGACACGCCCGGTGCCGGTGCGGGACCGGGTCGGGGTCCTACCCGCGGGCCCGGTGGACGAACGTGTCCGTGAGGAACTCGGCGATCGCCAGTGACGAGGTCGCCGCGGGCGAGGGCGCGTTGCGCACGCACACGACCCGGCCGTGGGTGTCCACCCGGAAGTCGTCGAGGAGCGAGCCGTCCCGGCCCAGCGCCTGCGCGCGCACCCCGGCCGGCGCCGGGCGGAGGTCCGCCGCGACCAGCTCGGGCAGGAGCTTGCGGGCCTGGGAGGCGAAGGCGGCGCGCGAGGCCGACACGAGGGACTCCCGGGCCCCCACCGCCCAGTGGTGGCGCGCCAGACGCCAGAACCCCGGCCAGGTCAGGGTGCTCGCGAGGTCGCCGGCGCTCAGGTCCCTGGCGCTGTAGCCCTCCAGTGCGGTGGCGAGGATGGCGTTGGGACCCGCCATGACCTCACCGTGGACGTGGCGGGTCAGGTGCACCCCGAGGAAGGGGTACCGCGGGTCGGGGACGGGGTAGAGCAGCCCGTTGACCAGGTGGCTGCGTTCGGGGACGAGTTCGTGGTAGTGGCCCCGGAAGGGCACGACCCGGGGGTCGTCGGCCGCACCCGCCATCCGGGCGAGGCGGGCGCTGTGCAGGCCGCCGCAGACCACGAGCCGGTCGAACCGGTGGATGGCCCGCTCCCCGCGCGGATCCCCGGTGAGGGCGCTGACTCCGTCGTGGTCCTGCCGAAGGTCGATGACGGGGGTGTTCAGCAGGACCCTGCCCCCGGAACGGCGGACGTCGTCGGCGAGCTGTTCGGCGACGGCGACGAAGTCGGTGATGGCCGTACTGGGCGAGTGCAGTGCGGCGATCCCCGCGGCGTGGGGTTCGATCTCGCGCAGCCCCTCGGGGCCGAGCCGCCTGACGCCCGGCACCCCGTTCTCCTCTGCGCGGCGCTCGATGTCGTCCAGGCGTGCCTCGTCCTCGGCGTCCGAGGCCACGAGGACCTTGCCGACCTCCTCGTAGGGCAACGCGTGCTCGGCGCAGTAGTCCTTGAGCAGTCCCACCCCGCGGCGGCAGAGCGTGGCCTTGAGGGAGCCGGGGCGGTAGTAGAGCCCGGCGTGGACGACTCCGCTGTTGTGTCCGGTCTGGTGCGCGGCTACCCGGTCCTCCTTCTCCAGGACGGTGACCCGGGTGCCGGGGCGGTGGAGGGCGAGCCGGCGCGCGAGGGCGAGTCCGACGATTCCCGCTCCGATGATGCCGATGTGTTCGGTGCTGCGCATGGCCGCACGCTAGCAACCCCGGCGCGGTTCCGTGCGGGCGGGGAGGACCGCCCCGGGGAGCCCGTGGTCAGAGCGAGCGCAGGCCGACGAGGACGGCGTGCAGGATGTCGCCGCGGCCGAGAGGGCGGGAGGGGCCGCACCGTTGGAGCGCCCCCTCGGCGACCATGTCGGTGACGATGCCCCTGACCTGCCCGACCGGCAGGCCCACCTCCGCGGCCAGTTCGACGACGGTGCGGGCGTGCAGTGCGTGTTCGAGGATGGTCTCGCGTTCGGGCCGCAGCCATTCGCGCCGACCGGGGGTGCGGGCCGCCACGACCAGGGCGAGCAGGTCGATCCCGCAGGGCGCCGGGTCGTCGGCGGGCCCGTCGAGCGCACGGCCCTCGGGGTCCCCCGCCGCGACCGCGAAGGGGCGCAGGAAGCGCTCCTCCCCGCACCCGCCCGCGCGGTCGGGCCGATCCTGCGTCCGGCCCGGCACCGGACCCGCCTCGTGGGCCCCGTCCGCGGGCCGGTGCGTGGGCGTGCCCTCAGCGCTCACCGTGTCCCCCCGGTGGTGTCGGCGCGGGCGTCCGTGGGGCTCCCTGGCCGGTGGGTCCGCTGCCGCGGCGGAGTCCTGCCCGCTGCGGGAGCGCGGGATGCCGGGGGCCGCCGGGTTCTCCCCCCTGCGCGGTTTCCCCGTGCTCGTGCGTGACGGCGCTCTGCGGGCCGGTCGGGGCGTCCGGGTCGTGCGACGGCGGGGCGCCCTGGGCGGGGGTGGGCCGTGTCGGCAGCACGGGCTTCCGGGGACCGTCGCGGTCGGCGGTGAAACCCCTGCCGTCCGCGTGCAGGCCCCCCTGGGGTCCGGTGGGTCCGGCAGACGGTCCGGGGCTCCCGTGAGCGGGCACGGGAGCGGCTGCCCGGGAGTCCCCCCACCCTCCGGGCAGAGCGGGGTCGCGCGACCCGTCGGAGATGCGGGCGATCGGCGCCGTCTGTGGTCCGCGGGGCCCGTAGGAGGGCTCGGCGCCCCATGCACCGTTCCCGAAGGACGGGACCGCGCTCAGGGGCCCGGTGTGCTCGTACGGCGGTACGACACCCTGGGGACCGGTGGGCCCGGCCGGACGCACGGCACTCTGCGGACCGGTCAGACCCGGGGCCCCCTGTGCGGCCTGCGAGGAGCCCGAGACCGTCACCGGGTTCTCCACCGGCTCCAGCAGAGACTTGGGGATGAGCGTGGTCGCGCGCGTGCCCCCGTAAGGGGAGGGCCTCAACCACACCCGCACCCCGTGCCGCTCGGCGAGGCGGGCGACGACGAAGAGACCCAGGCGCGGGTCGTCCGGGAGCGCCATCACGTCGAACTCGGGAGGCTGGTTGAGGGTCCGCTCGGCCGCCGCGTAGCCGTGGTCGGACATTCCCAGCCCGCGGTCCTCGACCTCGACCACCAGGCCTTCGGCGGACGGAGTGCAGCTCACGTCCACCGGAGTGCCCGCCGGGGAGAACTGGGTGGCGTTCTCGACCAGCTCGGCGAGGAGGTGGACCACGTCGGCGACCACCTGGCCGTGCATCAGCACGCGGGGGGCGGACGTCAGGCGGACGCGCTCGAAGTCCTCGGTCTCGGCGATGGCGGCGCGGAGCACGTCCACGAGCGGGTGCGGCTGCCTCCAGCGCCGCGCCGACTGACCGCCGCCGAGGATGATGAGGTTGTCGGCGTAGCGCCTCGCCTGGGTGGCCATGTGGTCGAGGCGGAACAGCCGGCGGAGGGCGTCGGGGTTCTGCTCGTGGTACTCGATCTCGTCGAGCAGGCGCAGCTGTCGCTGGACGAGGTTCTGGTTGCGGAAGGCGATGCCGAGGAAGGCGCGGTTGGCGCCGCGGCGGATCTCGGCCTGGCGCACCGCTGCCTCCACCGCCGTCAGCTGGGCGCTGTCGAAGGCCTCGGCGACCTGCCCGATCTCGTCGTCACCGCACTCGTCGAGCGGCGGAAGCTCCTCCTGGACGTCGACCTTCCGGCCCCGCTGGGCCCGGTCGACGATGTCGGGCAGGTCCTCGTCGCGCTCCAGGATCTGCCTTCGCAGACGGAGGAGTCGCTCGGTGAGGCGGCGTGAGGACCGGCCCACGACGGCGATCGCCGCCACGCCGCCGACGAGGAGTGTCACGGCCGCCGCCGCCCCCAGCGACACGCGGAGCAGGGCCGCGCTCCACGCCAGGTCGACGGTGCGCTCCGCCTGGGCGAGGGCCAGTGCGTCCAGGTGGGCCACGGCGTCGGGCGATGCCTCGTCCCACTCCCCCGCGTCGACGTCGACGGCGGTGTTCAGCTCGGCGACCGGGACGCCCTCCACCTCGCCGTCGGCGTCCGGCCCGGACTCCGTGATCGGGGGCCGGGTGACCACCTGACGGCTGAGGGCCTCGGTGCGGTCCCACTCCTGCGTGGCGGTCATCTCCTCGTAGCGTTCCCGCACGCTCGGGTGCATGACGGCCGCGGCCGACTCCAGGGTGTCCCGGTAGGAGGCGGTCAGGTACGTGAAGTGCGCCGTCTCCGCGTAGCTCATCTCCCCGCGGGCGATGCTCCCCGCGAGCAGGGCGTCGGCTGTGGCGTTCTCGGCGCCGGCGCCGAGGAGCTCACTGGTGAGGACGGCGTCGGTGAGGTTCTCACCGCCGTCGGTGGTGTGCACCAGGGCGGTGGTCGCGTCGGTGGTGGCGTCGAGCATCTCCCCGTAGCCGAGGAGGGCCTCCTCCCGGCCGGCGGCGTGCTCGTCGATACGCGTGCGGAGCGCGGCCAGGACCTCGGGGCCGTTCGTGAGAGCGGCCGCGCTGCGCTGGACCTCGTCGTCGCGGGTGCCGCTCAGGCGTTCGGCGAGTTCGACGGCCGCCCCGAGCGCGGTGTCGGTGGCCGCCCGCTGCTCGTCGAGGGCCGCACCCGCCTCCGCGTCGGGCCCGCCGCTCTCGAAGCGCCCCTGGTAGACGAGGGAGAGCCTGCGCTCGACGCGCAGCTCGTCGGCGGCGCGTGAGTAGACCGCGGTCCCCTCACGGGCCTGGGTGACCGCGCCCATGAGCTGGACCGCCTGGACCATGCCCACGGCGGCCACGACGAGCCAGAGCGTCAGGAAGCACAGGCTCGGGATGAGCACGATACGGGTCAGCTGCCCTCGGATCGTGGAAGCGTTGTCGCGGTTTCTGCGCATGGCCCCCTCCGGCCTGTGCGGACACCGGGGCCCGGGAGGGCGCCTCGGCTGCTTTTCGCCCTGCCGAGGCTATCGAAGAATCGTTGCCGTATGCTGTCAAATGATCACTAGCAGTTGTCTTTTCTCTCGGGCGAAAACGTCCCGACTGTGCTAGCGGCATCATCCGAGCGCGGCAAACTCGCAGGTGGGGACAGCGAAGGGGCCGCCCGTTGCCACGGACGGCCCCTTCTCGACGTTCTCCGGCGCTCGCCGGCACACGGCGTGTCGCGCTCCTCAGGCCTCCGGTCGGTGCCGGGAACCCACCGGTGCGGGCAGCTCCTCCGCCGTCGGCGGCTGCTCCACGCCCAGGGAGTTGAGGACCTCGGCGTAGCGCAGGGCGGCGATCTTGCCGAGGAGGCTGTCCGCGCCGAGCGGCGCGCCGAGCCGGGCGCCGAGGCGTGCCGCGATCCCCTCCATCTCCTGGACGGACAGCTCCGGCCCCAGGGCGCTGGGCGCGATCACCGGGCGCTGGCAGCCGCCCTGGCGCAGCTGGCCGACGATCTGCTCCACCGAGGCCTCGTTCTCCAGGTCCGCGGGAAGCACCGTCAGACCCAGGCGGGCGGCGAGCAGGACAGCGGTCACCCCCGCGGCGCCGACGGCTCCCTCGCCGCCGACGGCTCCCACCACGACGCCGTCCGCCATGGTGGTGTTGCGGGCGACCACACTGATCAGCCGCATGCGGTCGGCGCGGACGTATCCGGCCTCGGCCAGCCGCAGGTGCAGGACCTCGGCGAGCATGGGGTGCGGGCCGAGCCCTTCCGTGACGCGCACGTCGGCTCCGGCCCGGACCGCCGCGTCCTCGATCGCGGCCGACACCCGCCGGTGCGGGGCGGTCACCAGCGGGACGACGACGCCGCCCAGCGGCCGTTCGTCGGAGGGGCCGAGGTCGGCGAGCGCCTCGGCCAGGGTCTGTTCGTCGCCCTCGACGTGCCCGTAGCGGATGGTCACCTCGGGGCGGTAGGCCCGCACGAGGTCTGCCATCCGGGCACCGATCGACTCGCCGTCGGCGCCCTTGGCCTGTTCGGCCGTGCCCGGGACCGCCATGATGAGCGCGGGAGTGCCGAACCAGTTGTCGAAGGACAGCGGGTTGCGGTGGCGGCCGGAACGCCGCTTGGGCAGTTCGCGTGGGGGAAGTCGGTCAGAGTTTCGCATACCAGGATTCAGATGAGAGGCGGATTGGGGCGCCCAGTCGGACGGGTGGTCACTGACGCGACATTGTAGCGTTCAACACCATATTGACGGGCGTGTCTCCTGAACGTATACCGAGGCCTCCCCCGGTGGGGGGCCGGGGGGAGGCCTCGCCCGGATCAGCCGCTCATCACGGGGCTGCGGCCCTGGATCACGTGGGTGACCAGCTCCACCAGCACCTCCTTGCAGGAATCGCGCTCACGGGCGTCGGCCATGACGATCGGCACGTCGTCGGAGATGTCCAGGGCCTCCCGGACCTCCTCCTGGCGGTAGTCGACGGACGCGTCGAAGCGGTTCACCGCGACCACGAACGGCACACCCCTGCGCTCGAAGAAGTCGACCGCGTGGAAGCAGGTGTGCAGGCGGCGGGTGTCGGCCAGGACGACCGCTCCCAGGGCGCCCTCCGCCAGTTCGTCCCACATGAACCAGAACCGGTTCTGGCCGGGGGCGCCGAACAGGTACAGGACGATGTCGGAGTTGATCGTGATGCGGCCGAAGTCCAGGGCGACCGTCGTCGTGGTCTTCTCCTCCACCCCTCCGAGGTCGTCCACCCCGTAGCTGGCCTCCGTCATCACCTCCTCCGTGCTGAGCGGGGTGATCTCGCTGACGGAGGCGACCAGGGTGGTCTTCCCCGCGCCGAACCCCCCGGCGACGATGATCTTGACGGCCTGCGGGATCGCCTCCGGCGGCCGGTTCTCAGAGTCTGCGGATGCCATCGAGTACCGCCTGAAGTACTTTCTTCTCGGGGAGCCGTGTGACGGGCGCGGACGCACGGGTGCGCACATCGCCGGCGGCGACGAGGTCGCCCAGGAGCACCCGCACCACGGTCAGGGGGATGTCGAGCCTGGCGGAGATCTCCGCCAGCGATATGGGTCTGCGGCACAGCCGCATGATCGCCTGGTACTCGGGCTCCAGGGCCCGCTCCTCCCGGTCACGGGCCGCCACCACGATGGTGATCATGTCCAGCTTCTGGCCCGTGGGCGGGCGGGTGCGGCCCCTGGTCATCGTGTAGGGACGGACCAGGGACCCGGCAGGCGCGTCTCCGACGCCCCCCGAGGGACCCTCCGAGGTCGGGTGGCCCCTCCCCCGGTTCCAGGGCGGCGCCGGGCGCCGGGGGAACGGGCCTGTTCCCGATTTGCCGGGCGCGGGACCGGTCCACCCCGTCCCGCGCTGCTCCTCGGAGGTGTTCACGAACCGGCACCCCCCATGGTCGTGAGCTGTCCCGGCCTGCGCGGCGCCGCGGTGAGGAACTGGCCGACCCGCTTGATCCGCAGGTTCATCTCGTACGCGACCAGCCCCACGTCGGCGTCCTCCGTGGCCAGCACCGCGAGGCAGGCACCCTCCCCCGCGGCGGTGACGAAGAGGTAGGAGTGCTCCATCTCGACCACGGTCTGACGGACGTCGCCGCCGCCGAAGTGCCGTCCCGTGCCCCGAGCGAGGCTCTGGAACGCGGATGCCAGCGCCGACAGATGCTCGGCGTCGTCAGAGGCCAACCTCCTCGAGCGTCCGAGCAGCAGCCCGTCGGCCGACAGCACGATCGCGTGCTCGGCGCCGACGACGCGGACGACCAGGTCGTCCAGGAGCCAGTCCAGGTTGTCCGCGGCGTTGCTCTTGCCCACCATCTCAGTCGCTTTCTCCCGTGTGATCGTCGGCGCTGCCACCGACCTGACCGTCACTGCCGTGTTCGCGCCCGTCGAAATCGACGTCCGCCTCCCGTCCGCGCCGGGTCCCGGCGCTGAAGGCGTCCATCATCCGACGTGCCTGTTCGGGGCTCCTCTGCGTGGGGCCTGGGAAGTCCGGGGAGGCCCGCTCCTGTTCGGCCTCCTGTCTGAGCTGGGGGGCGAGGCTGGCCTGGCGCCTGCGCCTGGGAAGCCCCTCCCTGTCGGGTCCGGCACCGACGCGGGCATCGCGCACCGCTCCCGTGTCCGGGGCGGTGGCGGCCCGCGCGGCCGAAGGGTCGAACGGGTCCTGGCCGGCCTCGGGGGCCTGGACCCGGCGTAGGAGTGTGGAATCCCAGCCTCCGTAGTCGGCGGCGGGGTCGTGGTCGTCCTCCCGGTGCGGGGGAACCGGCCGCAGGACGGGCCTGACCCGCCGGGGGGCGTGCCCGTCGGCGAGCAGGTCCGAGGCGTCGGCCTCCTCCTGGCGGCGCCGTTCCCGGGCGGCCTGGCGGGCGGCGACCGGGGGCCGTTCGGAGGCCGCGGAGGACGAGGCGACCAGGACACCGGGGACGAGCACCACGGCCCTGGTCCCCCCGTAGGGCGAGGGACGCAGCTGGGCCTTGATGTCGTGCTTGACGGCGAGGCGCGCCACGACGAACAGGCCCAGCCGCGAGTCCGCGCCCGGCGCCATGACGTCGAACTCGGGCGCCTCGGCGAGAGTCCTGTTGGACCTGGTCAGGACGTCCTCGGGCATGCCCAGACCCCGGTCCTCGATCTCGATGGCCACGCCCTTGGGCACCGACTCGGTGGCGATGGTGACCTCGGTGTGCGGCGGCGAGTAGGCGGTGGCGTTCTCGACCAGCTCGGCGAGCATGTGGATGACGTCCGCGACGGCCGCGCCCGCGAGTGCCAGGTCCGGCACGGACGTCAGCCTGACCCTGGCGTACTCGTCGGTCTCGGAGATGGCGCCCCGCAGGATGTCGATGAGCGGAACCGGGTGGCGCCAGCGCCGTCCGGGCTGGGCCCCGCCCAGGATGATGAGGTTCTCGGCGTGGCGGCGGCCCCGGGTGGCCAGGTGGTCGAGCTGGAAGAGGCTCTCCAGCAGGTCGGGGTCCTCCTCCTCGCGTTCGACCCGGTCCAGCAGCTGGATCTGCCGTTGCAGCAATGACTGGTGGCGGTGGGCGATGCCGAGGAAGACCCGGTTGACCCCCGCGCGGATGTCGGCCTGCTTGACGGCCGCACCGACGGCGGTGCGCTGCGCGATGTTGAAGGCGTCGGCGACCTGTCCGACCTCGTCGTCCCCGTGGTCCAGCTGCTTCATCTCGGCGTCGAGGTCGACCTGGTCGCCCGCCTCCAGCCGGCGCACGATGCGCGGCAGGTCGCTGCGGGCGGTTCCCAGGGTGTCGGCGCGGAGCTTGGCGAGCCGGTAGGTGAGGCGGCCCGCGGAGCGGGCGGCCACCCCGTAGGCGACGGTGCCCGCGAACAGGGAGGTGATGCCGCCGCCCAGGGCGAGCGTGAGCATCCAGGTGCTGGCGTCCTCGGTGGCCGTGACGACGGACGCGGTCCTGTCCGCGGTGATGACGCCGAGGTCCGCGTTGACCTGGTCCGCGACCTGGCGCCAACCGTCGAGACCGGGCGGGGGCGCCGGGTCGCGGACCACCTCGGCGGTGAGGGGGTCGACGCTGACGGGGGCCTCGTGGCGGGCGATCGTGTCGGCGATGGCGAGGGCGTCCTGCCACGCCCCGCTCCCGGCCAGGGCCGCCAGGGCCGGGGGGTCGCGGTCGTCGGGCGCGGTGCCCGGGTGGACGGTGTCGACGCGGTGGCGGGCGTCGGCGGTGAGCTCGGCGACCCGGGTCTGCTGGTCGCGGTCGAGGTCCCCGCGGGCGATGACGGCGCTGACGACGGCGTCGGCGTGGCTGAAACTCTCCTGGGCCCACATCAGGTCGGTGGCGGCGGAGGCCTCGGAGGAGGCGGGGCCGTTGTCGAGAGCGCGCGCGGTGCCGGCGTAGAGGCGGATGCCCTGCCCGATGGCGGCGGTGTAGGCCGCAGCGGTGCTGTCGGCCCGCCCGGGGGCGGCGAGGTTGTCCGCTCGCATCTCCTGGACGCCCGCCAGGGAGTCGAAGAACTCGGTGTTGAGGGACGCGGTCGCCGGGTCCTCCCGGTCGCCGATGGTCTCGCGCAGGCCCCGGACCTCGTCGAGTGCCTCGTCGGTCCGCTCGGCCTCCTGTTGGAGGGCCGCCCGGGTACGCGCCCCGGGAGCCGCGATGTACTCCGCGCTCAGGCGTCGCTCCTCCTGGAGGAGGCCGAGTGCGGCCGCGAGCTGGATCCCGGCGCGCCCCTCGCCGACGGCTGCGCGCAGGGAGACCGCCTGGGCCAGTGTCGCGGTGCTGAGCACCACGAACAGCACCAGGAAGGTGATGCTGGGGATGAGCACGATCTTGTTGATCTGCGCCCTGATACCGCGGCCGGCGCCTCCCGACTGCCCCATTGTGTTCCTCCCACGGACTGGTCGCGGGCCCCGGTCGGGTGTGGCTGCGCCGTCCCCTGAGGCGCGCCGAAGGGTCGCTGCACCTGGGGGGTCAGTCACGTTGTGCACAGGGGGGGCCACGCATGGTGCCCGCAGACTCAGGACGCTACAGCACCCGGGGGACGGGTGCGGGGGGAATGACGAAATGGATCCCGCAGGCTGGGAGGGAACGCGGAGGCGTGTGTGGGGCGCGGCCGCGCGAACGACCGCGGGCGCGCCCCCCGTGGGGTGCGCGCCCGCGACGGGGCCGGGACCGCTACGCCCGGAAGGCCTTGCGGTGCTCCTCGACGCCGGCGCGGAGCCGCTCCAGCTGCTCGGCCACCCGGACGGGGGCGGTTCCGCCGCGCCCGGAACGGGAGGCGAGCGATCCGTGGACGGTGAGGACCTCGCGCACCGCCGGGGTCAGGTGCCCGGAGATCGCGGCGAAGTCGTCGTCGCCGAGGTCGGGCAGGTCGATGCCGCGCTCCTCGCACACCCGCACGCAGGCGCCCGCGATCTCGTGCGCCTCGCGGAACGGAACCCGCTCGCGCACCAGCCACTCAGCGATGTCGGTGGCCAGGGAGAAGCCCTGCGGCGCCAGCTCCGCCATCCGGTCCGTGTGGAAGGTCAGGGTGGCGACCATGCCCGTCATGGCGGGCAGCAGGAGGTGGAGGGTGTCGACCGCGTCGAACACCGGCTCCTTGTCCTCCTGGAGGTCGCGGTTGTAGGCGAGCGGCAGCCCCTTGAGGGTGGTGAGCAGGCCGGTGAGGTCTCCGACGAGCCGGCCGGCCTTGCCGCGCGCCAGTTCGGCGACGTCGGGGTTCTTCTTCTGCGGCATGATCGACGAGCCGGTGGAGAAGGCGTCGTCGAGCGTGACGAAGGAGAACTCCTTCGTCGCCCACAGGATGATCTCCTCCGAGAGCCGGGACAGGTCGACGCCGATCATCGCGGTGACGAAGGCGAACTCGGCGACGACGTCGCGGGCGGCGGTGCCGTCGATCGAGTTCTCCACCGAGTCGGGGAAGCCCAGCTCGCCCGCGACGGCCCGCGGGTCCAGTCCCAGGGACGAACCCGCGAGCGCACCGGAGCCGTAGGGGGACACCGCGGCGCGGCGGTCCCAGTCGCGCAGCCGCTCGATGTCGCGCAGCAGCGGCCAGGCGTGCGCCATCAGGTGGTGGGCGAGCAGCACCGGCTGGGCGTGCTGGAGGTGGGTGCGGCCGGGCATGGCGGCGCCGGGGTGGGCCCCGGCCTGGTCGGCCAGGGCCTGGACGAGGTCCAGGAGCCGGTCGGCGATCTCCCTGGCCTCCTCGCGCAGGTACATGCGCACGAGGGTGGCGATCTGGTCGTTGCGGGAGCGGCCGGCGCGCAGGCGGCCCCCGAGCTCCGTACCGACCCGCTCGATGAAGCCGCGTTCCAGGGCGGTGTGCACGTCCTCGTCCTCCAGGACGGGGGTGAACGCCCCGGACGCCACGTCGGTCTCCAGCTCGTCGAGGCCCGCGAGCATGCGGTCCAGCTCGTCGGCGCCGAGCAGGCCCGCACGGTGCAGGGCTCGGGCGTGGGCGCGCGAGCCGGCGATGTCGTGGCGGGCGAGTCGCCAGTCGAAGTGGGTGCTCAGCGACAGCCGTGCCAGGGCCTGGTCGGGGCCGCCCTCGAAACGGCCTCCCCACAGGCGCAGCGCCTCGGGCTGGTCGGCCATGGTGGTCTCCTTGACGTGTGTGGGTGGGGGCACGGGGCCGGGACGGCTCCGCACCGCCGGGGTGTCTCCTGCCGCGGCGCACCCGGCGTGCACGCGGGCGCCTCGCCCGCGGCAGCGCGGTCGCGGCTACGGTCTGCGGTCCGCCAGCCTCAGGAGGGCGGCGGCCAGCTCCTCGCCGCCCTGGGGGTCGCGGGAGATCACCATGATGGTGTCGTCTCCCGCGATGGTGCCCAGGATGGCGTGGAAGTCGGTGTGGTCGATGGCCGACGCCAGGTACTGCGCCGCTCCGGGCGGGGTGCGGACGATGACCATGTTGGCGGACGCCTCGGCCGAGACCAGCAGGTCCTCGGCCAGCCGGGTGAGGCGGGCGCCGGAGACCTGTTCGAGGTCGAGGCTGTCGGGCCGGGTGCGCTGGAGGCGTTCGCCGCCCTCGCCCGGCAGCACGTAGGCCAGGTGGCCGGCGGCGGTGCGGAGCTTGACCGCGCCCAGTTCGTCCAGGTCCCTGGACAGGGTGGCCTGGGTGACCTGGACGCCCGCCTCGGCGAGGCGGCGGGCCAGTTCGCCCTGGGACCGGACGTCCTCACGGGTGAGGACGTCGGTGATCCGGGCGTGCCTGGCCGCCTTGGTCATCGGCGCGGTGCCGCCGTTCTCGCCCGTCATCACTGATCGGGGCCGGCTGCGTCACTGGCTTCGAGCAGGAAGGCGAGGAGTGCCTTCTGTGCGTGGCGGCGGTTCTCGGCCTCGTCCCACACGACGCTCCGGGGACCGTCGATGACCTCGGCCGAGATCTCCTTGCCCCGGTAGGCGGGCAGGCAGTGCAGGACGATCGCCTCGGGGTCCGCGGAGGAGAGCAGTGCGGCGTCGACGATGTAGGGGCGGAAGGGCGCCTCGCGGTCGCCCGCCTCGCCCTCCTGGCCCATGGAGACCCAGGTGTCGGTGGCCAGGACGTCGGCGCCGTCCGCGGCCTGTGCCGGGTCGGTGGTGACCGACACCGATCCGCCGGTCCGCTCCGCGATCCGGGCCGCGCGGGCGAGCACCTCGGGGTCGGGGTGGTAGCCCTCGGGCGCGCCCACGCGGACGTGGAGTCCGGCGGTGGCCCCTCCCAGCAGGTAGGAGTGGGACATGTTGTTGGCGCCGTCGCCGAGGTAGGCGAGGGTGAGCCCCGCCAGGCTCCCCTTGTGCTCGCGGATCGTCTGGAGGTCGGCGAGGATCTGGCAGGGGTGGAACTCGTCGGTGAGCGAGTTGACCACCGGGACGGAGATGTGGGCGGCCAGGGTCTCCAGGTCCCTCTGGGCGAAGGTGCGCCACACGACGGCGGCGACCTGGCGCTCCAGGACACGGGCTGTGTCCTCCAGGGGCTCGCCGCGGCCCATCTGGGTGCTGCCGGAGTCCAGGACGAGCGGGCTGCCCCCGAGGTCGGAGACACCGACGCTGAAGGACAGGCGGGTCCGGGTGGACGGCTTGTCGAAGATCAGGGCGACGGTGCGCGGGCCGGCGAGCGGCCGGTGGCCGAAGCGGTCCGCCTTCATGTCGTCGGCGAGGTCGAGGACCCTGGCCTGCTCGTCCGGGGTCAGGTCGTCGTCGCGCAGGAAGTGGCGGGTCACGGCTGCTGCTCCTTCGTCGCCGCGGCCTCCGCCGCGTCCAGGATGGTCGGCAGCGCCTCGATGAACACGCCGATCTGTTCGGGGGTGATGACCAGGGGCGGGGCGATCCGCACCGCGTCGGGGGACACCGCGTTGACGAGGAACCCGCGGACGGCGGCCTGCTCCTGGACGTGGGCGGCGTGCGGGCCGGAGAGTTCCAGCGCCCGCCACAGCCCGGAGCCGCGCTGTCCCGAGAGCAGGGGGTGGTCGATGCCGTCGAGCTGCTCGGCGAGGAGGTCGCCCATGACGGAGGTGTGGGCGAGGAGGCCCTCGTTCTCGATGGTGTCGATCACGGCGAGGGCGGCGGCGCAGGCGACGGGGTTCCCGCCGAAGGTGGAGCCGTGGTCGCCCTTGTGGAAGGCGTCGGCGTACTCGCCGAAGCCGACGCAGGCGCCGATCGGCAGCCCGCCGCCCAGACCCTTGGCGAGGGTGAGCACGTCGGGGCGCACGTCCTCGGCCTGGTGGGCGAACCACTCCCCGGTGCGGCCGATGCCGCTCTGGATCTCGTCGAGGACGAAGGCGGCGCCGGTCTCGTCGCAGATCTCGCGGACCCCCGCGAGGTAGCCCTCGGGTGCGGGGACGACCCCGGCCTCCCCCTGGGTGGGTTCGGTGAACACGGCGACGCAGGACTCGTCGACGGCCTCGCGGAGCGCGTCCAGGTCTCCGTGGGGGACGAAGCGCACGTCCATGCCGAACGGGCCGAAGGGCTCTCGGATGGAGTCCTTGCCGGTGAGGGCGAGGGAGCCGGAGGTGCGTCCGTGGAAACCCGCGGTCGCGGCGACGAAGTAGTGGCGTCCCGGGCCGGCGGCGCGCTTGACCAGCTTGAGGGCCGCCTCGTTGGCCTCGGTGCCGGAGTTGGCGAAGAAGACCTTGGCGTCGCCTCCGAGCAGGCCGACCAGGCGCTCGGCCAGTTCGACCTCGCGCTCGTGGACGAACAGGTTGCTGGTGTGGGCGAGGGTCGCCGCCTGGTGCGCGACCGCCTTGACCATGGCGGGGTGTCCGTGTCCGAGGCTGGAGACGGCGATCCCGGCGATGAGGTCGAGGTACTGGCGCCCGTCGGCGTCGTAGACCTCGCATCCGCGGCCGAGGGTGAGGGCCACGGGCGGAACGCCGTAGTTGGGCATGAGCGAGGCGGCGAAGCGCTCGCGCAGGGTGGAACTGCTGGTCACTGTGCGCCTCCTGCGTTCGTGACGGCGGTGGTGGTGTCGCTGGTGCGCCCGGGGCGCGGGATGTGTCCGTTTCCTGTGACCAGTCCGGCCTCCAGCTGCTGGTCGGCGACCATGGTGCCGACGCCCTGGTCGGTGAAGACCTCCAGGAGCAGGGAGTGGGGGACGCGGCCGTCGATGATGTGGGCCTGGGGGACGCCGCCCTCGACGGCGCGCAGGCACGCCTCCATCTTGGGGAGCATGCCCGAGGACAGGGAGGGCAGGACGGCCTTGAGCTCCTCGACCGTGAGGCGGCTGATCAGCTCCGTGTTGGCCGGGTAGTCGGCGAACAGGCCCTCGACGTCGGTGAGCATGATGAGCTTGCCGGCGTCGAGCGCGACCGCCAGGGCCGACGCCGCGGTGTCCGCGTTGACGTTGTAGACGCCGCCGTCGTCCGCGCGGGCGATGCTGGAGATCACGGGGATGCGGCCGTCGGCGATGAGCGCGGCGACGGCACCGGGGTTGACCTCGGTGACCTCGCCGACCCGGCCGATGTCGACGGTCTCACCGTCCACCTCGACGCTCTTGCGCTCGGCGACGAGGAGGTTGGCGTCCTCGCCCGACATACCCACCGCGAAGGGTCCGTGCTGGTTGACGAGCCCCACGATCTCGCGGTTGACCTGTCCGGTGAGGACCATGCGGACGATGTCCATGGCCTCGTCCGTGGTGACGCGCAGCCCGGCGGTGAAGCGGGACTCGACCCCGGCCAGATCGAGCTGGGCGCTGATCTGGGGGCCGCCGCCGTGGACGACGACGGGGCGCAGGCCCGCGTAGTGCAGGAAGACGATGGACTCTGCGAAGCGGACCCGCAGCTCCTCGCTGATCATGGCGTTGCCGCCGTACTTGACCACGACGGTGCGGCCGTGGAAGCGGGAGAGCCACGGCAGCGCCTCGATGAGGTGGGAGGCCTTGTCGATGGCCTGGGCCTGGTCCGCTGTCGGATGTGCTGAGCGCGCGATCATGTCGGGTTCTCGTCGGTGTCGGGGGTGTCGGCGCTGACCTGTGCGGCCAGCTCTGCGAGCACCTCGGTGAGCAGTGCGGCGAGGGCGTCCTCGTCGGGTGTGGTGCCACTGGCTCCGCTGGCCATGAGCAGCACGGTGTCGTTGGTGGCGGTCAGCGGGCCGAGGGTCTTCCCGACGGCGTCGGCCAGCAGGCGCCCGCACTGCTCCCCGGTGATGTCGGCGTCGGTGGTGAGGACGTACAGCCCGGTGGACAGGGAGGCGTCGGGGCCCTTGGCCATGGCGCCGACGGTGTGGCCGTCGGCGCGCCTGAAGGCGATCTTGACGACGGTGTCGGTGGTGCGGACGGCGTCGGCCGCGTGCAGCCCTCCGCTCCGGCCGGCCTCGGCGACCGCCGCGGTGAGGCCCGCGCGGACGGTGTCCAGGGGGAGGCGGGGCCCGACGGGGCCGGCGGAGCACAGGACGATCTCGGCGGCGGAGTCGTCCAGCAGGCCGGCGGTGTGCTCGGCCTCGGCGTGGGCGTCCTGGAAGCCGAGGGGGCCGGTGCCGGCGTTGGCGCCGCCCGAGTTGAGGGCGGCGGCGCGCACGCGCCCTCCCGAGACGACCTGGCGGGTCCACAGGACGGGCGCTGCTGCGTCCCCGGCGCTGGTGAGGACGGCTCCCGCGGCGCGGGAGGGGCCGTCGTTGATGACGACGGCGACGTCCCGGGCTCCGTCTGCTCTCAGCCCGGAGGCGACTCCGGCGGCGCGGAAGCCGAGGGGTGCGGTGACACTCACGGTGGTGTGGTCCTCGTCCTAGGGCGCGACCGCTGTGAGCGGCAGGCCGACGGTCTCGGGTATCCCGAGGGCGATGTTGGTGCTCTGCACGGCGCCGCCGGCGGTGCCCTTGGTGAGGTTGTCCAGGGCGGCGACCGCGACCATGCGGCCCGCCTCGGGGTCGACGGTGACCTGGACGAGGGTGGTGTTGGCGGCCAGGGTCATGGCGGTGCTGGGCCAGGTGCCCTCGGGGAGCAGGTGGACGAAGGGTTCGTCCGCGTAGGCGGTCTCGTAGGCGGCGCGGACCTGGTCCGCGGTGACGCCGGGCCGGAGGGGCGCGGTGCAGGTGGCGAGGATGCCGCGGGGCAGCGGTGCGAGCACCGGTGTGAAGGAGAGCCGGACCGGCTCGCCCGTCACGGAGGTGAGGTTCTGGATGATCTCGGGGTTGTGCCGGTGGGTGCCGCCGACCCCGTAGGGGCTGAGGGCCCCCATGATCTCGCTGCCGACCAGGTTGGGCTTGGGGGCCTTGCCCGCGCCGGAGGTGCCGGTGACGGCGACGACGGTCAGGTCGGGCTCGACGAGCTGCTCGGCCAGGCCGGGGAACAGGCCGAGGGTGGCGACGGTGACGTGGCAGCCGGGGACGGCGACACGGCTGGCGCCGGCGAGCCGCTCCCGCTGTCCGGGGAGCTCGGGGAGGCCGTAGGGCCAGGTGCCGGCGTGCGGGGTTCCGTAGAAGCGTTCCCAGGCTGTGGCGTCGTTGAGCCGGAAGTCGGCGCCGCAGTCGACGACGAGGACGCCGTCGCCGAGCTGCTGCGCGATGTCGGCGGACTGGCCGTGCGGCAGTGCGAGGTACACGATGTCGTGCCCGCGCAGTGCGTCGGCGTCGGTGGGGGCCAGGACGCGGTCGGCCAGGGGCAGCAGGTGCGGCTGGTGCTGGATGAGCGGGGTTCCGGCGTTCTTCGCGGCGGTGACCGCGCCGATCTCGATCTCGGGGTGGCCGAGGAGCAGTCGCAGGAGTTCGCCCCCCGCGTAGCCGCTGGCTCCGGCGATCGCCGCGCTGTATCCCATGCCGCTCCCCCTCAACTCGTCTGACTGGACTATCATGCATCCCACTGCAAGTTTATGCAACCTAGTGCGAAATGACCCCGCCGTTCCGGGAGGGGCCGCGCGGAAGGCGGGGTCGGAGGGTCGTGGGCTCGGGGCCGGGGCGGCCCCGGGCCGCCTCAGCGGCGCGCGATGCGGGTGGCGATCCCCGCGAGGCGGGACGTGTGCCCCTTGTCCTCGGTCTTGGACTCGCGGCGGTCCGCGGTGCGGTACAGGCCGTGGACGACCCGCGTACCGGCCCAGCGCAGGGGCTCGGGGTCCCAGCCGCGCACCTTGTGTCCGACCCACGGCAGGCGGGTCAGCTCCGTCCGACGGCCCAGGACCAGGTCGCGCAGCGTGCGCCCGGCCAGGTTGGCCGCCGCCACGCCGCTGCCCGCGTAGCCGCCGGCCCAGCCCAGGCCGGAGTCGGCGTCCATGTGCACGCTCGGGCACCAGTCGCGCGACACCCCGAGCATTCCGGACCAGGCGTGCTCGACCGGCACGTCGGCCACGTCGGGGAACATCCGGGTGAGGGCGCGCCACAGCCCGGCGATCTCCTGCGGCTGAGTGGAACCGTCCTGGTCGGGGCCGGGCCGGTGCGGCACACCGCGCCCTCCGATGGCGATGCGGTCGTCCGCCGTGCGCTGGGCGTAGACGTAGGAGTGCGCCGCGTCGCCCAGGACCTCGCGCCCCTCCCAGCCGATCTTCTCCCACAGCTCCGCGGGGATCGGCTCCGTGACGATCATCGAGGAGCGCATGGGGATCCAGTCGCGGCGCTGACCGCGCAGGGGTGAGGTGAAACCCTCCGTGGCGCAGACGACGTGGTCGGCGGTGACCGTGCCGTGGCCGGTGACGACCGCCGGTCGCGCCGCGCCCCGCCGTGGGCGGATCTCCTCGACGGCGGTGTCCTCGAAGAGGTCGACACCGAGGTCGGCCACCGCGCGGGCCAGCCCGGTGACGAGCTTGGCGGGGTTCACGCGCGCGGCGTGCGGGGAGTAGGCCGAGGCGACCGCCCCCGCCACGGACAGCCGGGGCTCGTGGTCGTGGGCCAGGAGGTGGATGTCGTCGGGCCAGTAGCCCCATTCCTGGAGGTACTCGATCTCTGCGGTCAGGCGCTCCTGCTGGGCCGCGTTGGTGGCGACCAGGCGCATGCCTCCCCGGACGACGTCGGCGTCGACGCCCTCCGCGTCCGCGACGGCGACGACCTCGTTGACGGTCTCCATCATGGCCCGCTGGAGGGCGATCATCGAGGATTTACCGTGTGACTCTGCGTAACGCTCACGGGAGCCCGAGAACTCCGCGGAGAGCCACCCTCCGTTACGGCCGGAGGCGCCGAACCCTGCGAACTCACGTTCGATGATCGCCACCCTCAGGTCCGGCTGCGCCTTCTTGAGGTAGTAGGCGGTCCACAGGCCTGTGTAACCGGCTCCGACCACGCAGACGTCGTAGTCAGCGGCCCCCGGGAGGGACGGCCTGCGTTCGGGGAGGCCCATGTCCCGAAACCAGAAGGAAACGCCCCCGTTGGCGAATCGTGAGGACCGGGGAATCGGCCTCATCTGCGCCGCAGTGGTGAACGGTCTCATCATTCCCCCCGGAACCTTGCGTGCCCGCGGCCCATTCCCGCGCGGAACCCACGAACTCCCGCCAACCTACACGGGAACGTCAACCCATGGGATGTTTTCGACTCCCACGCGCCGTTCCGCCCGCTACAAGAGGAGGGATTTGACTACTCCCTGTCACTACCCGCAACGCTCATCCACTACACGAGTTGTCACGGAGAGTGCGCGCGATGGTGGCGAGCTGTCGCACCCCGTCGGTACCGAGGGGGGCGAGCACGTGCTCACGGAGCCGTGCGACGTGGCTGGTCCGGGCCCTGCCTATGAAGTCCAGCCCCTGTTCCGTGAGGGCGGCGTAGACGACCCGGCGGTCGGACGAGCAGTTCTCCCTCACGAGATAGCCCTCGCGCTCGAGCCGGTCCGCGAGCTTGGTGAACCCGCCCGTGCTCAGGCTGACCTCCCGGGCCAGCCGGCTCATCGGGAGGCGGTGTCCGGGAGTGCGCTGGAGCCGGATGAGGACTTCGAACCACGGCCCCGCCATGTCCTTGCCGTCCGGGGTTATACCGCCCAGGAGCTTGGGCTGGATGGCGTTCATCGCCTCGTGGACCAGCCCCCAGGCGGTGATGAGGTCGTCGTCGCTCGGCGCGGCGGCCTCAGCGGCGTCGATCGGCTGTGCGGTCATGGCCCACTCCCTGTCCGTACCGGGGTGGACACCGACTCGCATCCCACCCACAAGAAATATCTTCCCAGTAAACATTACTCGAATGCTGAGACTTCTCAAGGGTTTTCCGCGGGAACGCGTCACGCCCGGTCCGTCGACAGGACGTACCAGGCGTTGGGGTCGGGGACCGGTTCTCGCGAAGGGGCGTCCCCGTCGTTCTCGACCGGGTCCCGCCGCACCCCCCGGAGGCGGCGGGACCCGGTCCTCAGTGGCGTGCGGCCACCGCGTCCAGCGCCGCGGAGAGCGTGGACACCAGGTGGTCGATCTGCTCCCAGGTGATGACCAGCGGCGGCGAGACGAGGAGCGACGTGGGGATCGGCCGGACGATGACGCCGCGGGCACGCGCCTCGGCGAACACCTCCGCCGTGGTGATCCCCCGGCCGGTCAGCGCCTCCTCCGTGAGCTCGACCCCGCCCATCACCCCGACCCCGGAACGGACCTCGGCCACCAGCGGGTGGGAGGCCAGTCCCTGGAGTGCGACGTCCAGGTGCCGCTCCACCTCCAGCGACACGGTGAAGAGGTCCTCGCGCTCCAGGATGTCCAGGTTGGCCATGGCCGCGGCGCACGCCGTCGGGTGCCCGGCGTAGGTGGTCCCGTGCATGAACGCGTTGCCCTCGCCGTTGTAGAACGGATCGGCCACGCGTCCGCTGACCACGATGCCGCCGAGCGGCAGGTAGCCGCTGGAGACGCCCTTGGCGAACACGACCATGTCCGGGCTCACCCCGAACCTCTCGATGCCGAACCAGTTCCCCATCCGGGCGAACCCGCAGATGACGCTGTCGACGATGAACAGCACACCGTACTTGTGGCAGATCCGGGCGACCTCGGTGAAGTAGTCGTCCCGGGGCGGGTAGACGCCGCCCGAACCGATCACCGGCTCCGCGAAGTACGCGGCGACCCGCTCCGGGCCGACCCGCAGGATCTCGGCCTCCAGGGCCGCCGCCGAGTCGTGCGGCACCACCGAGGTGTCCTCGACCAGCCGGCCGTAGCCGTTGCGGAAGCGGTCCATGCCGGAGATGCTCGTACCGAAGCCGTGCAGCCCGTGGTAGCCGCCGGTCCGGCTGATGAGGTGCGTGCGCTCAGGCTGGCCCATGACCGCCCAGTAGCGCCGGGCGAGCTTGGCGGCGGTCTCGATGGACTCCCCTCCCCCGGAGGTGAGGATCACCCTGGGGTCGGCGACCGGCGCGTGCGCGGCCAGCCGTTCGCTGAGTTCCACGGCGGGACCGTTGGAGAAGTCCCCGTAGACGGTGTAGGCGTCCAGAGTGCTGATCTGGCGGTGGACCGCGTCCGCGATCTCGGTGCGCCCGTGCCCGACGTTGCAGTACCAGAGACTGGCGGTACCGTCGAGGTACCGGTCCCCGGAGGTGTCCCACAGCCACACGCCGTCGGCGCGGGTCACCATGAACTCGGGGCCTCTGGCCACGGTGTTCATATCGCAGAAAGTGTGCCAGAGACGACTGGGCTCCCTGTGCTCTTTGGGAGTGAGCGCGGACGAGACAACCGTTTCGGTCATATGGCGACCTCCGAGCCGTGTCATGCGCAAGCGCGCAGCGGAAAACTCAGGTTGATCCGACCTACACCGGGCGCCCGGATGTGGCAGGTGCTTGCAGGCTAATCTTGCGACCCACCTCACAGCAAGAGCCAAAAGGAAGATTCATGCCCCGAAACCCAAACTTCATTCCGGCTACCCCCGCCAGATCGCACCAAAACCCTTACTGGGCTGGAAAAACGGGCCTCAAATTAGTCTGGAATCCGGACTCCTCAGCGAGGCGTTTCGCAACATGCAGCCCCTCGGAACAGAGTTCGCAGCACTGTCTTAACACAAAGAGGCGGGTCCGGTCACTCCCCTGTCGGAAGTGACCGGACCCGCCTCGCCCGTCCGGGCCGTGGGCGCAGGTCAGCCGCGCTGGACCGCGCCGGTCCGCTCGGCGGCCAGAGCCACGGCGGCATCGCGGGCCGCACCGGCCTCCTCCGCCGTGAGCGTGCGGTCCCCCGCCCGGAAGCGCAGGGTGAAGGCGACCGACTTGCGGCCCTCTCCGACCTGCTCGCCGGTGTAGACGTCGAACAGCCGGACGCTCTCCAGCAGGTCGCCCGCGCCCTCGGCCAGGGCGTCGCTGACGAGGCCGACCGGAACCGACGCGTCCACGGCCAGCGCCACGTCCTGGGTGGCCACCGGGTAGGTGGACACCTCCGGGGCGGCCACTGGCGGTCGGGCGCGCTCGATGCGGTCCAGGTCGACCTCGACGGCCGCGGAGCGCTCGGGCAGGCCGAACGCCTTCACCGCGCGCGGGTGGAGCTCACCCGCGTGGCCGACGAGCAGGCGCTCGCCCCCGACCCGCACGTAGAGCGCGGCGCAGCGGCCCGGGTGCCAGGGGGCGTGCTGGCCGGCCTCGACCTCCAGCTCGACCCCGGCGGTCCGTGCGACGTCCCGGGCGGCCTGTACCGCGTCGGCCCACGTGGCCGCACGGCCGGGGCCCCACCATCCGGCGCGCTCGAAGTTCCCGGTCAGCACGGCGCCCACGCGCCGCGGCTGGTGGGGCACGGCCGCCTCGATCTCGGCGAGCTCCTCCGCCCCGGGGCCGCGGTCGACCGGCAGGAGCGGGGCGCGGGTGGCGCCCGGTTTGGGCAGGTAGACCAGGCCCGTCTCGAACAGCGCCACGTCGGTGAGACCGCGGCCCACGTTGCGGGCCAGGGCCTTGAGCAGGCCCGGCAGCAGCGTGGTGCGCAGCAGCGGCTCCTCCTCGTTGAGGGGGTTGGCCAGGCGCAGGCTGACACGGCGGTCGTCGTCGGCGGGGATCTGGAGGCCGTCGAGGTCGCGCTCGCCGACGAAGGGGTAGTTGAGCACCTCGTGGTACCCGGCGTCGGCGAGGGTACGGCCGACCGCCCGGCGCAGGCGCTGCCCGGCGGTGAGGCCGCGCCCGCTCCTGGCACGCGGCGGGATCGAGGGGATGTTCTCGTAGCCCTCGAAGCGGATGACCTCCTCGGCGAGGTCGTTGGGGTCGGTGATGTCGGGCCGCCACGTCGGCGGGGTGACCACGAGGACGTCCCCGTCCGACTCGACCCGGCAGCCGATGACGCGCAGCCACGCTTCCGCGGCGCCCTCGGGGTAGTCCACGCCGGCGACGGAACTCGCGTGCGAGGCGCGCACCACGATGGGCTCGCGTGCGGCGGTCCGGTCGATGTGGGTGTAGTCGGTCTCGACGGTCGCGCCACCCAGCTCGGCCAGGAGCTCGGCCGCGCGGGTGGCCGCGGCGAGCTGGACCGCGGAGTCGACGCCGCGCTCGAAGCGGCGGGAGGACTCGGAGGACAGCTGATGGCGCCGCGAGGCGCGGGCGATGTGCATGGCGTCGAAGTGGCCGGCCTCGACCAGGACCTCGGTGCTGGTGAGGGAGATCTCCGTGGTCAGACCACCCATGACGCCCGCGATGTTGACGGGCCCGCTGTCATCGGCGATGAGGGTGTCGTCGGGGTCCAGGGAGCGCCGGACGTGGTCCAGGGTCTCCAGCTTCTCCCCCGCCTCGGCGGCCCGGACCCGCAGCGGGCCCCGGATGGCCGCCCGGTCCCAGGCGTGCAGGGGCTGGCCGAGTTCGAGCATCACGTAGTTGGTGACGTCGACGGCCAGGGAGACGGGCCGTACACCGCTCTGGTGCAGGCGGCGCTTCATCCACAGCGGGCTGGGGGCGTCGGGGTCGAAACCCGTGGTGCCGCGCAGGACGTAGCGGTCGCACAGCGCCGGGTCGATCTCGGCCGCCTGGCCCTCGCCGGTGGGCGGGGCGACGGCGACGTCGGCGGGGTCGCGGAATGCCGCCCCGTACAGGGCGGCGGTGTCGCGGGCGACGCCCCGCACGGACAGCGCGTAGCCCCGGTCGGGGGTCACGGCGATGTCGAGGACGTCCTCGCGCAGGCCCAGGGGGCCGATGGCGTCCTCGCCCGTGGCGCCGAAGCCCTCGGGCAGCACGACGATGCCGCTGTGGTCCTCCCACAGGCCCAGCTCGCTCGCCGAGCAGATCATGCCCGCCGACATCCTGCCGTAGGTCTTGCGGGCGCCGATCCGGAATCCGCCGGGCAGCTCCGCTCCGGGCAGGGAGACGACGACCAGGTCGCCCTCGGCGAAGTTGCGGGCACCGCAGACGATCTCCTGCGGCTCACCCGTGCCGTTGGCGTCGCCGACGTCCACACGGCAGTGGCGGATGGGCTTCTTGAAGCCGGTGAGCTCCTCGATCTCGAGCACGCGGCCGTAGACGATGGGGCCGGTGAGGTCGGTGCCGAGCTCGTCGACGGTCTCGACCTCCAGGCCGGCCAGGGTCAGCCGGTCCGCGAGGTCGCGCGCGGAGACGTCCGCGGGAAGGTCGACGTACTCCCGCAGCCAGGAAAGGGGGACGCGCATCAGTTCTCACTCCCGAACGCCGAGGTGAAGCGGATGTCGCCCTCGACCATGTCGTGCATGTCGCGCACTCCGTGCGCGAACATCAGTGTCCGTTCGATTCCGAGGCCGAAGGCCCAGCCGCTGTAGACCTCCGGGTCCACTCCGGCGGCCGTGAGCACCCGGGGGTTGACCACGCCGCAGCCGCCGATCTCGATCCAGCCCTCGCTGGAGCAGGTGCGGCACGGTGCGTCGGGGTCGCCCACGGACGCGCCGCGGCACACGAAGCACTCCATGTCCACCTCGGCGGACGGCTCGGTGAACGGGAAGTAGGAGGCGCGGAAGCGGGTCCGCAGGCCCGCCCCGAACATGTTCTCGACGAAGGCGTCGATGGCGCCGCGCAGGTGGGCGAGCGTGATGCCGCGGTCGACGACCAGGCCCTCCAGCTGGTGGAAGACAGGGCTGTGCGTGGCGTCGAGCTCGTCGGTGCGGAAGGTCTTGCCGGGCGCGACCACGTACACCGGCAGTTCGCGCGACAGGAGCGCGCGGACCTGCACCGGCGAGGTGTGGGTGCGCATGACCAGGCCGGATTCGCCGCCGTCGGGCCCCTCCACGAAGAAGGTGTCCTGCATCGTGCGGGCGGGGTGGTCGGGCTGGAAGTTGAGCGCGTCGAAGTTGAACCACTCGGCCTCGACCTCGGGGCCCTCGGCGACCTCGAAGCCCAGGCCGACGAAGATGTCGGCCATCCGCTCGGCGACCGTGGTCAGCGGGTGGCGGGCGCCGCGCGGGGCGCGGTCCCACGGCAGGGTGACGTCGACGCGCTCCTCGATGAGGACCCGCTCGTCCCGCTCGTTCTCCAGGACGGCCTGGCGGTCCTTGAGCGCCTGGCCGACGTCGCGGCGGGCACCGCCCACGCGCTTGCCCGCCTCGGCCTTGGCGGCCGGCGGCAGGGCGCCGATCTCACGGTTGGCCAGGGCCAGCGGGGAGCGGTCCGACGCGTGTGCGAGCCGGACCTCCTTGAGTTCGGCGAGGTCGCCGGCGGCCTCGATGGCGGCCAGCGCCTCCTCGCGCATGCGGGCGACCTCGTCGGGGTGCAGGGAGGTCACCTCGACCGGGTCGAAGGAATTGTTCGGTGCAGACATGGTTGGTTGCCTCGCCGCCGTCCCCCGCGGAGGGGTCGGGCGGCAGTCACGGTCCGCGACGGGGCGGACGAAGCCGACAGGAAGAGCACAGGCGGATGTCGAGCATGCCCGGGGAAGGAACCGTTGCCGGGTCCGGGACACGCCGTGGAGCCCACCGGGGGCGCTGGAGGTCTGAGGGTTCAGACGAACTCGGGCGTCCCGGCGGGCATGGTAAATCGGAACTCGGCGCCGCCGCTGGGGGCGCGTCCGACGGTGATCGTGCCGCCGTGGGCCTCGACGAGGCCCTTGACGATGAACAGCCCGAGGCCGGTCCCGCTCCGGCGCTTGCTGCGCCAGAACTGGCGGAAGACGCGCGGAATGGTCTCGGGCGCTATGCCCTGGCCTTCGTCGCGCACCGACACCGCTGTTCCTCCCTCGCAGGGCTCGATCACGATACTGACAGTACCAGCGCCGTGCCGCACCCCGTTTTCGACGAGGTTGGACAGGATCTGGTGGAGTTTGTCGGAGTCGATCCACATCTGCGGAAGGTCACCGCGGGCCTCGACGCGGAAGCGGTCCTCGGGCTCGCCCGCGGCGACGTATCCGGCGACGACCCGGCGCACGGCGCCGGGCAGGTCGACGACCTGGCGGCGGATCTCCAGGCGTCCGGACTCGATGCGGGACACGTCGAGCAGGTCGTGGATGAGGCGGGTGACGCGGTCGGCGTCGGCGTTGACCGTCTCCAGCATGAACAGCTTCTGCTTGTCGGTGAGCCTCTCCCACTTGGTGAGCAGGGTGGAGGTGAAGCCCTTGACGCTGGTCAGGGGGGAGCGCAGTTCGTGGGCGACCTCGGAGACCAGGTCCGCGCGGCTGCGCTCGGCGCGGGTGGAGGCGTCGCGCAGGGTCAGGACCAGGCGGACGAGTTCTCCGCCGGGGCGGGCCCGGACGTAGCGCGCGGCGACGAGTATCTCGCGCTCGTCGGGCAGGAAGAGGGCCCGCTCGGGCTGGCGGACCCTGTCCCGTGCACCGCCGTAGGGGTCGCTGGCCTCCCACCAGTCGTGGCCGTCGTGGCCGACGAGGGGCATGACGGAGCGGTAGTCGCGGCCGAGCGCGGATTCGGTGGGGACACCGGTGAGCTGTGCCGCCTGGGCGTTGAAGAGGACGACGCGGCCCGCCGCGTCGGCGACGACGACGCCGTCGGGGAGGTCGTCGGCGTGCAGGGGGGTTCCGGCGAGACCGGCGGAGGCCCCGGCGACGTCCAGGAATGCGACGGAGGGCGGGTCGTCACGCAGGGTGGAACCGCCCCGGAGGGAGCGTCGGTGCGTCTCGACCGCCCCTGCGGGGGCGTCGGCCGGGCCGTCCCCCTGCCCGGGGTCGTCCGACGGGTGGGCGGCTCCGCCGCCCGAGTCCTCCGCCGGGTGATCCGCCTTCCGGCCGCTGCCCACGCCTCTCCCCGCTCCCCTTGAAGGTCCACGACCGCAGGTTCCTGGGCCGAGGACCGCTGACCGGCCGTGTCCGCGAATGCCCGAGGACACCACCGCAGGTTGTCTACCCTGCACTTCCACCTGGTACGCCTTGCGGCCCGGGATGGGGCGTACGACGGGAGACGAGCGTACAAGCACCCTCCGCGCGCCCCGCCACCCGGGAACAGGGATCGTCGGCCCTCCCGTGCGAGGTCTGCTCACACGGTGTCGTCAAGCCTGCCGGGTGACGGCGGGCCCGCGCAGTTCCCCACCCGTGACACGGGTAGGCCGCCGGGGTTCACGCACAACGCGCATGAACCTCCGTGATCCTGGTCAGACCCTATCTGCACTCGGGCCCCGTGCACGTGCATTTCGGGTGGATGGGGCAGACCGTGATCGCCCGGTCACCGGGAGCAGAGGGGTCGAGGGAAGGGCTTTCCGTACCCCCGGCGCCAACTACGCGGAGTGATGATCCGGCACGTGAGCTGGCACGATCGGGTGGTACTGGAAGCGGGTCAGGAGCGCCGCTGCTGCCTCGCGGTGGTGTACAGGCACACCGCTGCGGCCGTGGCCAGATTCAGACTTTCGGCCCCGCCGTAGATCGGAACGCTGACGGCGCCGTCCGTGAGACCGACGATCTCCTCGGGCAGGCCCCAGGCCTCGTTGCCGAACACCCATCCGACAGGACCGTCCAGATCACCGCCGTCGGCGACACCGTGGAGGTCCCTCGTGCCGCCGCCGTCGGCGGCCCACACCTTGGCTCCCCTGCCGCGCAGGAAGTCCACCGCGCCGGAGACGGGGACGCCCACGACCACGGGGAGGTGGAACAGGCTTCCGGCGGAGGCCCGCACGCACTTGCCGTTGTAGGGGTCGACGGAGGCGTCGGTGAAGATGACGACGTCCGCGCCGGCCGCGTCGGCGGTGCGCAGCACCGTGCCCGCGTTGCCGGGGTCCCGGACGTGGGAGAGGACGACCGCGAGGCGGACGTCACCGACCTGGTCCAAGGGGACGTCGACGAACTCGCAGATCGCGATGATCCCCTGGGGGGTCACCGTCTGGGCCAGCTCCGACATCACGTCCAGGCTGACCCTGTGGGTGGGCACGCCCGCCTCGCGGGCGGCGTCCACCAGATCGATGTGGCGCTGCATGGCCTCCGCGGTGGCGTAGACCTCCACGACGCCGGGGGCGTTCCCTCCCCGGGGGGGCCGCCCCTCGCCGCCGTCGGCGGCGGCGAGGGCCTCACGTACCGCCTGCGGCCCTTCCGCGAGGAAGCGCCGCTCCCGTTGGCGGAAGGTGCGTTTGGCGAGCCGCCGAACCCCCTTGATCCTGGGTGACCGGATACTCGTGAACTCGTGGCTCGCCATCGCTACTCGCTGCTCGGTCCGTACCGCTTACGCGGCGGCCTCGGTGGGGAGGGCCTTCTTGGCCGACTCCACCAGGGTCGCGAACGCGGCCTCGTCGTTGACGGCCAGCTCGGCCAGCATGCGACGGTCGACCTCGATGTTGGCCAGCTTCAGGCCCTGCATGAAGCGGTTGTAGGTGAGGCCGTTGGCGCGGGAGGCAGCGTTGATGCGCTGGATCCACAGGCGACGGAACTGCCCCTTCCGGTCCTTGCGGTCCCGGTAGGAGTAGGTCATCGAGTGGAGCATCTGCTCCTTGGCCTTGCGGTACAGGCGCGAACGCTGCCCGCGGTAGCCGCTCGCCCGGTCGAGAACGACCTTGCGCTTCTTCTTGGCGTTGAGAGCCCGCTTCACGCGTGCCACAGTGACTCCCTCGTTGTGTCTTCCGGCGCGCGCGGCGCGCCGACCGGCCCGGCTCTGAGGAGCTCGGCGGCCGTGTTCGCTTCGGGTTGTCCCCTCCCGGGGGCCGTCACCGTGCTGGCTGGACCCCGCACGTGGGCGCTTCCGGGAGGGAGGGGAAGGTTCTCGCTACTACTTGCCGAGAAGCTTCTTGATGCTCTTGGTGTCCGCGGGAGAAAGCACGGCCTCGTTGCCCAGCTTGCGCTTGCGCTTGGAGGTCTTGTGCTCAAGGATGTGGTTCTTGTTGGCACGGCGGCGCATGATCTTGCCGGAGCCGGTGACCTTGAAGCGGTCCTTGGCCCCACTGTGGGTCTTGTTCTTCGGCATGTTCGCCGTGTCTCCTACTCCGTCGGCGTGCCACCCGCGTGAGGCGGACGGCACGGTTCTTCCGCTGCTACAGCGGGGACCCCTGCGCGCCGGTACCCCGACGCATCCTGGCCGTGTGTGCACAGCCCACCCCACCACCCGGTGCCTTCCCGGCGTCCGGGCGGTGGGGGACTACTTCCGCCGCTAGACGGCTTCGCCCTGCTCGCGGCGGGTCTTGTCCCCCGCCGCCGCACGGGCCTCGGCCTTGTGCTCGGACCGCCGCTTGTGCGGGCCGATCACCATGACCATGTTGCGGCCGTCCTGCTTGGGCTGCGACTCCACGGTGCCAAGGTCCTGGACGTCCTCGGCCAGCCGTGCCAGCAGTCGACGGCCCAACTCGGGGCGGGACTGCTCGCGGCCGCGGAACATGATCGTCACCTTGACCTTGTCCCCGCTCTTGAGGAACCGGACGACGTGACCCTTCTTGGTCTCATAGTCGTGCGGGTCGATCTTCGGGCGGAGCTTGATCTCCTTGATGATCGTGTTCGACTGGTTCTTGCGCGATTCGCGGGCCTTGACCGCGGACTCGTACTTGAACTTGCCGTAGTCCATCAGCTTGGCGACCGGCGGGCGCGCGGTCGGCGCGACCTCGACCAGGTCGAGGTCGGACTCCTGGGCCAGACGCAGCGCGTCCTGCACGGAGACGATTCCGACCTGCTCACCGTTGGGTCCGACGAGACGGACCTCGGGCACCCGGATGCGGTCATTGATACGGGGCTCGGCGCTGATGAGACCCCTCCCTAGCTTTCTCGGATTACCTGGGACCGACCGTCCGCCAGGCGGCGGACGATCTGTTCGACCGGGCCGCCCGAGTCCGTCGGGCCACCCGATAGCGTCGGGGTCCCCGTACAGCGAAAACCCCGCCAGCGTGTGCAAGCGGGGTGATCCGATCGGATATTCCTGACGAGGGGCACCGCGCGCATCGGACACCCCGGACACGGGTGCCCGACGAACAGAGCGCGAGCTCTCGATCGTCAGAACCGGAACCTACGCGAGCTGTACCCGGCAGGTGGGAGGATCATCTCCGCTTGCGGCTCCGGTGTGAGACACACCGGACCAAGTCGATTACGTTCCCAATATAGCAGCAGACGGGCGCGGGTCGACCCGCGCGCACGACCGCACGGCCCGGAGCCGTCAGGCCGCCGCGCGGCGGGCCAGTTCGGCCTCGCCGGCGGCGCGCATGGCCTCGACCGGGACGTCGGCGACACCGGTCATCAGCCGGACCTGGGCGACGGCCTGGTGCAGCAGCATCGGGAACCCGCCCACGGTCCGCCCCCCGCGCCCGGCCACGGCCTCCGCCGCGCGGGTGGGCCAGGGCGCGTACACGACGTCGAACAGGTCCGCCCGCGAGCCGGCGAGCCGTGAGGCGTACCGGTCCGCGGCCCCGGAGGGCAGGGAGGAGACCACCAGGTCCACGTCCAGGTGCTCGTCGACCGAGGACAGGGGGGCGATCTCCACCGGGTGGCCGAGCCGCGCGGCGGCGGCGGTCACCTCCCCCGTCCTGGCGGGGTCGCGGGCCAGGACGGTGACCGTCGAGACCACCCCCAGCAGGCGCAGCGCGGCGAGGGCGGACGCCGCCGTGGCCCCCGCGCCCAGGACGACCGCGTCGCGGGGCGACTCCGCGCCGGCCTCGGTGAGGGCGGCGGCGATCCCGGCGACGTCGGTGTTGTGCGCCTCCCAGCCCGCACCGCGGCGGACCAGGGTGTTGGCTCCGCCGACCTGGCGGGCCAGGTCGGTCACCGTGTCGGCCAGGTCCAGTGCACGGCGCTTGAGGGGCATGGTCAGGGAGAGGCCCGCCCACTCCGCGCCGAGGCCGGCGAGGAAGGGGTCCAGCTCCTCCTCACCGCACTCGTACAGGCCGTAGGACCACTCCTCCAGCCCCATCGCCGCGTAGGCGGCGGTGTGCAGGACCGGGGAGAGGGAGTGGGCCACCGGGGACCCGAGGACTGCGGCCCGCACTACTCCCCGCCACCCGTCCAGGTCTCCTCGAACCTCTCCTTGAGCTCGTTGAACTCCGCCTCCGTGGTGGCGAACTCGGTGACGCCGTTCTCCGGGTCGGTGGCGACGAAGAACAGCCAGTCGCCCTCCTCCGGGTTCAGGGCGGCCTCGATCGCGTCCTGGCCCGGTGCGACGAACGGACCGGGCGGGAGCCCGCTCTTGTGGTAGGTGTCGAACCCGCTGGTGTCGTTCTGGCACGCGGTCAGCTGCTCGTTGCTCAGCGCGATGCCGTACTCGCCGATGGCGTAGAAGCAGGTGCTGTCCATACGGAGGTTCATGTCGATGTCGAGGCGGTTGTGGGTCACCCGCGAGATCTTGGGCATGTCCTCGGGCTTGCCGCTCTCGGCCTGGACGATGGACGCGATCGCCATGATCTCGTCGGGTTCGTACCCCAGTTCGGCGGCACGGTCCTCCAGGTCCATCTCCTCGGCGACCTCGCGGTACCGGGTGACCATCGTCTTGAGGATGGACATCGCCTCGGTGTCCGGGTCGAACCGGTACGTGGCCGGGAAGAGGTAGCCCGCCGGCGCCCCCTCCGCGTAGTCGGGGAGTCCGAGTTCCTCGACCTGGGCGTGGGCCTCCTGGAGTTCCTCCAGGGAGACGCCGGTGGTCTCGGAGAGCTCCTCCAGCACCTGCTCGTTGCGGAGGCCCTCGCGGATGGTGACCTGGCCGCCGAGGCGGTTCGCGGGGTCCAGGAGCGCGGCCACCGCGGCCTCTCCGCTCATGCCCTCGGCCAGGCCGTAGGTGCCGGGAACCAGCCCGTCGCCGATCTCCTCGGCCGGGACGGCGTCCAGGGCGTTGACGAAGGACCGCGAGCTGGCGACGACCCCCTGGTCGGCGAGGTTGCCGGCGATGGTGGAACCGCTCTCGCCCTCGTCGATCACGAACACGACGTCGCCGCTGCCCTCGCCGGTGAAGTCCGGCGGGAAGACGTAGGTGCGCATGACGGCGTAGCCGCCGCCCCCGACCACCAGGAGCAGGACGAGGACCAGCACGACCACGAGGCCCTTGCTCATACCGCCGCGGCGGCCCTTGCCCCTGCGGTTCGCGTTGGCCCGGGCCCGCTTGAGCTCCTTGGCCTTCCTGCGGCTGCTGCGGCCGCCCCCGTACGCCTCGGCGATGTCGGCGAGCCCGGGCTCCTCGTACTCGTCGACCTCCTCCTCGGGCTCCTCGACGCGTCGGCCTCCGCGCTTGCGGCGGCCACGGCGGCCCGCGGGCTCGCCGTCCTCGTCCTCCCCGCCGCGCCTGCGGCGGCTGCGGCGTCCCGCCGGCTCGGGATCGGGCTCGGGCTCCTCCTCGGGTGCGTCGGCACCGGAGTCGTCGGCCTCGTCCCGCTCGTACGGGGCGTCAGCTTCGAGGGGCGTCTCCTCCACGGGGGCTCCGCGCCTGCGGCGGCGCCCGCCGCGACGGCTCCTGGGCGCCTCCTCCACCTCGTCGAAGGCGCCGGAGACCGGCTCCTCCTCCGGGTCGGGGTCGTGCACGGCGCCGCGGGGCTCCTCCTCGACACGGTCCGCGCGCTTGCGTCCGGCGCCGCGACGGCGCGACGGCCCGGGCACGGCGGCGAACGCTCCCGTGTCGGCGGATCCGGTCAGACCGGGGAAGCTTCCGGAGTCGAAGGCTCCGCTGTCCTCGGGCGCGTCGTCCAGGAAACCGCCCGTCGGCTCGTCGTCACGACGACCGCGCTTGCGGCGGCCACGACGGCCCGTCTCCTCCTCCACCGGCAGCTCACCGGTGTCGGCGGGACCCTCCTCCACCGGAGCACCACGGCGGCGGGGGGGTTCGGGGTCGGCCTGGGCCCGGCGCGCGCGGCGGGGCGGAGGCTCGGCGTCGGAGCGCTCCTGGGGTCGCGCGGGTTCGGCGGGGCGGGCGGGCGCCGAGGGGGCGCCCAGGTTGGCGAGCGCGGCGAGCGCGTCCTGGGTCGGGTCGGCGGCGGAGCCGCGGTGCGGAGGCGGGGGGTCCTGCGGCTGGGACCGGTTCCCTGGCCTCGGAGCGTCGGCCTCCCTGGAGCGGTTGGCTCCGGAACGGGCGGCCCGCCCTCCCCGCAGGGCGTCGGCGGCACCCGTGCGGCGGGGCTGTGCCGACGGCGGCTCGGCTGGGGGTTCGGCCCTGCGGCGGCGTCCGGGCGGCGGAGCGTCATTGCCCGCCGGGTCGTGCCGGGCGGCACGGAACTCGTCGGTGGAGCTGCCGTCACCGCGGTATCCGCCGGTGCCGGCGGATTCGGGGGCGGCGGGGCCGTCGTTCCACGCCGTGGGCTCAGGACGCGCCCGGCGGCCGCGCGAGGGCGGCTGTGCGGGCAGCGGGTCGCTGAGCGGGTCGTAGTCGTAACCGCGCTCGCGGTCGTTACGTCCACGATAGGGATTTTCGGGGTAGTCATCCCTGTCGTTCATCATTCTCCCTGGCTGGAGCGGACGATCTCGCCCGGGGGCTGGCCTGTTGACCGTTCCTGGTCCAAGGCGCTCTGGAGGAGCACGGTGGCCGCCGCCTGGTCGATGACCGACCTGCGGGCCCGGCCGCCCCTGGCGCCCTTCTTGGCGAAGGAGGCGCCGGAGAGCAGTTGGCTCTGGGCGGTCACCGTGGTGAGGCGTTCGTCGACCAGGCGGACGGGGACGGGGTACAGGAGTACGGCGAGGGAGCCGGCGAACTCCCTGGCGGAGCGGGCGGCGGGGCCCTCCTCACCCGAAAGTGAGGCAGGGTAGCCCACGACGACCTCCCGCGCCTCGCGTTCGAGGACCAGCAGGGCGATGCGCTGCTTGTCTCCCCTGCCGCGCGGGATGGTCTCCACCGGGCTCGCGAGAGTACCACTGGGGTCGCTGGCGGCCACACCGATGCGGGCGTTGCCCGGGTCGACGGCCAGGCGTACACCGTGCCTCAAGAGGACCTCTTCCCCGGCCCGGGGTTGGTCCGCGGTCGGGCCGTGCGGTTGGCGGCACGGCACCGCGGTCGGGGCATCCTCAACACGGTGGTCCTGTTCGTCAGCTGGATTGCGGGAAGCTCCGCGCAGACAGCCGTGTGATCGGCTGTGACGCGCCACAGTATGCCCGATTCGATGACAGTGCGCAGCCTCGGCAGCCGTCGTCGGCGTCCGGGGCCCCTGCCCGTACCGGCAGTCCCGTGCGAGGGGGGCGCGACGGGGTTCGTAGCGGGCGCGTTCGGTTCGAGTGTAAATCACACTCGTCCCACCACGGGGCGGCCGGTGGCCCCCGCGCACGCCCTCCGCCGCGTGCTCACCCACAGGCGCCCCTCCTCCGACGCCCGGGCCGTGGTGGAGGACGTCTGCGTGGGGCGCTGCCGGACCCGCCGGGGAGGGGGCACGGCATCGGGTACCCCCGTGGTCGGCAGGGCCGGTGCGGAGGCGCCGTGCGCGCCCGGTGAGCTGGGCCGGGGTGCGAGCCGGGGGGGCGCGTCCGGCTCGGGTCGCGGAGTGCGTCCGGCGCCGGGCGACGGGCCCGTCGACGGCAGGGGGCGTGCCCCGGCCGGAGGTGCGGAGCGCCGGGGCCGGGCGGGAGGTGGGCCCCGGGTGAGAGGCTCGCCACCACCCCGGCCGCCGACGGGGTCCCGGACGGGACCCGGCGGCACGGGACAGGTTCTCCTGCGATCACCCTCATATTCACACAGAGTTACATTACAGAGCCCTGTGTGACTATTCGTGATTTCGTCGCCGTGTCCGCCCGGCCCCCGTCGCGGGACCGGACGGGTGCGGAGCGGCAGGCGAACAGCGGTCCCGGAGGACGGCAGGCGACAGGCGTGAGGGCGGCGGCTCCTGGGAGGGGAGGGCGGATGGCGGAGGGTCACCGCCACCGCGGACCGTACCGGGACCGGGGCCGTCCACAGGTGTGGCCGAAGGGTTCCCCGGCCGCCCCGCGCGTGGTCCCCTGGAAGTACGGGGAACCTCTGCGCGGGGCGGCACGGTCATGCCCTCCGGCCACCGCCCGCGTGGCTCCTAGGCCCCTGCGACGCGCGCCTCCACGGCGCGCAGCGCCTCCTCGACCTTGGTCGCGTCGGTGCCGCCGCCCTGGGCGATGTCCGGCTTGCCGCCGCCACCGCCGCCGAGCGCGCGGGCCGCGACGCCCACCAGGTCTCCGGCCTTGATCCCGGCCTTCTGCGCGGCCTTGTTGGTCGCGATCACCACGACCGGGCGGTCCTTGGGCACGGCCGTCATCGCCACGACCACCGGCTCCTCCTCGCCCAGGCGCCCGCGCACGTCCAGGACCAGGGTGCGCAGGTCGTCGCCGCTCGCACCCTCCGGGGCGGAGGCCGCCACGACCAGCGCCGCACCGTGGCGGCGGGCCCCGTCGGCGATCGAACCGGCCGCCTGGAGCACCTGGGAGGCGCGCAGCTTCTCGATCTCCTTCTCCGCGGCCCGCAGCCGCGAGACCATGGTGTCGATCCGCTCGGGCAGCTGCTCACGCGGGGTCTTGAGCTGCTCGGACAGCTGGCCGACCAGCGCCGACTCCTTGGACAGCCGCTTGAACGCGTCGACGCCCACCGCCGCCTCGACACGGCGCACGCCCGAGCCGATGGAGGACTCGCCGAGGAGCTTCACGATGCCGAGCCGGGCAGTGGAGGGGACGTGGGTGCCGCCGCAGAGCTCGACGGAGTAGTCGCTCATCTCCACGACCCTCACGCGGTCGCCGTACTTCTCGCCGAACATGGCGAGCGCGCCCATCTTCAACGCCTCGTCCAGGCTCTTCTCCTCGGTCCGCACCGCGATGTCGCCGGCCAGGACCGTGTTGACCTCCTCCTCGACCTCGGCCAGGCGGTCGCCGCCGAGCGCGGCGTCGGCGGTGAAGTCGAACCGCAGCTGGCCGGGCCGGTTCTCGGAACCGGCCTGGCCCGCCGACGGGCCGAGCGCGTTGCGCAGCGCCGAGTGGATGAGGTGGGTGGCCGAGTGCGAGCGCTCGATCGCGTGACGGCGGCCCGTGTCGATGCTCGCGTGCACGACGTCGTCCAGGACGATCTCGCCCGAGCGGACGGTGCCCCGGTGCACGAACAGGCCGGGGATCGGCTTCTGCACGTCCTCGACGTCCACGACGCCGCGGCCGTCCACCGTCAGGGTGCCCTTGTCGGCGAGCTGGCCGCCGCTCTCGGCGTAGAACGGGGTGCGGTCGAGGACGATCTCGACCTTCTCCCCCGCGCGGGCCGTGGGCGCAGAGACGCCGCCGACGACGATGCCCTTGACGTGCGACTCGCTCTCGGCGTCGGAGTAGCCGAGGAAGTCGGTCGACCCGGCGCCCTCCAGGAGCGTGGCGTACAGGGAGATGTCGGCGTTGCCGAGCTTCTTGGCCTTCGCGTCGGCCTTCGCGGTGTTCTTCTGGTTCTGCATCAGCTCCCGGAAGGACGTCTCGTCCACCGTCAGGCCCTGCTCCGCGGCCATCTCCAGCGTGAGGTCGATCGGGAAGCCGTAGGTGTCGTGCAGCTGGAAGGCGTCCGACCCGGAGAAGGTGGTGCCGCCCGCCTGGCGGGTGCGCTCGGCCGCCCTGCCGAACAGCGTGGTGCCCGCGCGCAGGGTGTCGGCGAAGTTCCTCTCCTCGGTGTCGATCACACCGTGGACGACGTCGGCCTTGTCGAGCAGGTCGGGGTAGATGTCCTTCATCGCGTCGATGCTGACCGCGGTCAGCTCGTGCAGGTGGAAGGCGTCGGTGCCCGACAGCAGGCGCAGGTTGCGGATGGAGCGCCGCAGGATGCGCCGCAGGACGTATCCGGCCTTCTCGTTGCCGGGCTTGACGCCGTCCGCGACGAGCATGACCGCGCTGCGCACGTGGTCCGCGACGACGCGGAGCATGACGTCCTGCTCGTGCTTGTCGCCGTAGCGGGTGCCGGTCAGCTCCGCGGCGCGGTGCAGGACTCGGCCGATGATGTCGGTCTCGTAGATGTTGTCGACGCCCTGGAGGACCGCCGCGAGGCGCTCCAGGCCCAGGCCGGTGTCGATGTTCTTCTTGGGCAGCTCGCCGAGGATCGGGAAGCCGCTCTTGTCGCCGCCCTCACCCCGCTCGTACTGCATGAAGACGAGGTTCCAGATCTCGATGTAGCGGTTCTCGTCCGCCTCGGGGCCGCCCTCGACACCGAACTCGGGGCCGCGGTCGTAGAAGATCTCGGAGCACGGGCCGCAGGGTCCGGGGACGCCCATCGACCAGTAGTTCTCCTCCATGCCCATGCGCTGGATGCGCTCGGGGCGCACGCCGACCTTCTCACGCCAGATCTGCTCGGCCTCGTCGTCGTCGAGGTAGACGGTCACCCACAGCCGGTCCGGGTCGATGCCGAAGCCGCCGTCCTCCACCGGGGTGGTGACGAGCTCCCACGCCAGCGGGATCGCCTGCTCCTTGAAGTAGGCGCCGAAGGAGAAGTTCCCGAGCATCTGGAAGAAGGTCGCGTGCCGGGAGGTCTTGCCGACCTCCTCGATGTCCTTGGTGCGGATGCACTTCTGGACGCTGGTCGCGGTGGCGTAGGGGGGCGTGCGCTGGCCCAGGAAGAAGGGCTTGAACGGGACCATGCCTGCGGGGACCAGCAGCAGCGTGGGGTCTTCGGCGATGAGGCTTGCCGAGGGCACCACGGTGTGTCCGTTCTTCTCGAAGAAACTGAGGAAGCGGCGCGCGATCTCTGCCGTCTCCATTGATGCCCTCCTGTGCTCGGCTCCGCCGCCCTGGGCGGCGGGTCGTCCCTGCGCGGGACCGTCTGACGCGTGGTCGGTGGTGGCCCATGCTAGGGGGAACCGCCTGCCAGCGCGCGTGGTTTACGGGTGGCCGCCGGGGACCCGTCCTGATGACGACACCCGCGGCGGCCTGGTTGTTCCAAGGCTATCGCCGCCGACCACCGCCGGGCCCCGCGCTCGTCCCCCGTGGCGGGCGGACCACCGCGTGGCGGGGCCGCTACCGGTGCGGATCGCGGCCGCCCGTCGGGGGCCGACCGTGGGGGCCGGCGGGCGGCTGCTGTGGGCCACCGCCGGTGACGGCGCGGGGAGCCCCGCCGCGGCCGCCTGCCGGGGGTGCGGGCGGCTGCCCCGTCGGCTTCACGTAGTACCTGCCGCTCTCCGGAGTGGCGATGAGGACGAGGCCCGCGAGGCTGAACAGGGCCGCCAACCCCTGGAAGAGGATCCCCGGCCCCGGGGAACCGGGATCGGGTGCGCCGACCATGACGAACACCAGGTGGGCGAGCGCGAGGACGTGGAAGGCGAGGGTGCTCCACCGGACGGCCCGGGAACGGCGCTCGGCCAGGATGACGAGGACGATCGCCCCCGCACTGCTGAGCCCGAAGACGACGGGGATCAGGAAGAGGACGGGGCTTTCCCGTATCGCCGTGAGGACGAAGGGCAGGGCGAGCAGGAGGCCGAGCGGAGCGCTGAGAAGCAACAGGATCCGAGCGGTCAGGGGCGCGCCCCCGAACGACGGGATCTGCTGCGCGTGCGGCCGGGTGGCGGGGGCGTGCCCCGGGTGTCCCCTCTGGGGATCGCGGCTCCCGTGGGTGGGAGCCGGGGGCAGTCGCGCAGGGCCGCCGTGCCCGTGACCGGGCACAGGTGCGTGGCCGTTCGGCGGCACGGGGTGGCCGGGGGGCTGGTGGTGCGGGGGGTTCGGGTTCACGCTCTGCCTCTCGTGGCACCGGGTTCCGGTGCCGAGACCCTACAGAGAGTTCGTGACATGTCACCACGCGGGCCGGTGGGGCACGCGCGCCCGCGGCCCGGCCGCGGGAGGGCCGGGCGGCCCCGGCCGCTCCCCCGTGTCACGGGGCGGCGGGCGCACGTGTCCCAGGGCACAGGGGACCGGGGCCGCGAGCCGCGAGCCGCGGGCCACCGCCTACCCCTCCGGGATCTCCCGCGCCGCGCGGCGGCGGGAGGCGGACAGGTCGCGCCCGCCGGAGGGGGCGTAGCGGCGGAGGAGTTCCTCCTCCTGTTCGCGGACCGCGTCCGCGAGGTCGTCGTTGAGTTCGCGCAGGGCGCCCCGGTACTCGGTGACCTGGCCCTCCACCCGCTCGGCGATACCGCCGGGCGTGAGGGCGCGTCTGGCGCGGTTGACCCGGTGGACCGCGTAGCCGCCGATGACGGCGCCCGCGGTGAGGTAGAAGAGTTTGCCGATCACCGGTTCGCCTTCCTCTTGCGGCCCCGCACCACGGCCAGCGCGCGTCGTTGGCCGAGCACGCGGCGCACCCCGTAGGAGAGCGAGGCCACCCGCACCAGGGGGCCGGTGACCACCGAGCGGGTCAGCGCGGTCATCGTGGAGACGTCCTCGGAGGTCGCCTGCACGTTGGCCGTGATCTCCTCGACCCGTTCGAGCGAGGTGTTGGTGCGCTCCACCGTGGACGCGACGTCGTCCAGGAGCGGCGGGGTGCGGTCCCCCAGTTCCGAGACGACCTTGGTCGCCTCGTTGATGAGCTTGATCAGTTTGACGAGCGCCACGCACATGAACGTGGCCAGCACCGCCCAGACCACCGCGGCGACGAGCGCGGCGACCTCTCCTCCGGTAAGCATGCGGGCTCCGTGAGCAGATAGAGGTGTACTTCAAGTGTGTGCTGCGGCCCCCTCGCTCACGCGTCGGGGCTGGGGGCCGGGTGTGCGGGGGAGCCGGTGACTGCGCCGGGTCGGGCCTCCCGAGTGGTGAACCGGGCCTCCGCGGACGGGTCGGGCCGGTTTCGGCCGACCCTATCGCGTCCCGGCGACGGGCGCGCGGCGGCGCCACGGTGACGGGCGGGGTGGCGGGGGTCACTCCCCGGCCCACCCCCCGCGCACGGCGACCGGCGGAGGACGCGGGGATCGACGCGGGCCCGGCTCTGCTGGAGAATCACTACGGGGCGGGAACTTCACTACGATGTGCGGACACTCAGCCTCCCTTGCCCCAGAAGCATCGACAGGACACCCATGAGCCCTCGTTCTCCCCGAGAGATCTCCGTACTGGTACCGCCGGACCTCGCCCCCCTCTATCCGGACGACCCCTCGCGGATCGGCCCCTACCTCGTCCTCGGGCGGCTGGGGCAGGGGGCCACCGGAACCGTCTACGCCGCCGTCGACGTGTCGTCGTCCACCGCGAGCGACCGGCTGGTCGCCGTGAAGGTGCTCAGGTCCCCGGAGTTGGAGTCGCCCGACGCCTACCCCGCCCTGGAGAAGCGCCTGCGCGCGCTGTCCAACGTGAACTCCAAGCGGGTCGTCGTGCCGCTGGCCTTCGACACCGACGCGAACCCGCCGTGGCTGTCCATGCCCTACCTGGCGGGCGAGCGGCTGTCGCACTACGTGACCAAGCGCGGCGGTCTGGGCACCGGCAAGCTGATCGCCCTGGCGACCGGCCTGGCCGAGGGCCTGTCCGTGCTGCACGCGCGGGGGGTGGCGCACGGGTCGCTGCGCCCCAGCGAGGTGCTGCTGGAGTCGCACGGCCCGCACATCATGGACTGCGCGGTCGCCGCCTCCCCCGACCGGATGCGGGGCCTGGGCGCCACGTGGCTGAGCCCCGAGAGGTTCCGGGGCGGGGCGGCCACGCCCGCCTCCGACGTGTTCGCCTGGGGCGCGATCGTGGCGTTCGCCGGGACGGGCCGGCTCCCCTTCGGCCCCGGGGAACCCGAGGAGATCGCCGAGCGCGCCGCGAACGGGGCCTTCGACCTGAGCGGGCTCTCCAAGGGCCTCCTGCCGGTGGTGGGCCGTGCCCTCGCCCCGGACGCCGACGGCCGTCCCAGCCTGCGCGAGGTCATCGGTGCGGTGATCGCGGTGTGGCAGTCGGAGCACGACGACGAGGGGGCTCCCGCCGGCGGGGCGCCGACCGGCCGTGACGAGCTGACGCGCATTCTGGAGCGCGAGTGGCACGCCGTGGAGCCTCCCGCGCGGGTGCCCGAGGTGATCCGCCTGGAGGGGCGGATGTCCAACAGGCGTCCCACGAGGGCTCTGCTGGTGGCCGGGAGCGCGGCGATCGCGCTGGCGCTGGTCGGCGCCGGCGTGTGGGGGGTGTCGCAGCTGCTGGGGCCCTCGGACGAGGAGGCCCTGGTCGCGGACGCCTCGGAGGAGGAGCCGGAGGCGGCGAGCCCGTCGGCCGACGACGCGCCTCGGACCCTGGTGGCGCGGTTCGACCCGGCCGACCAGGAGGACTTGGCGGAGGGGCCGTGGGTCTACACCCCGGTGGACCGCGACGACGAGCCGATCCGCGGCCAGGGCCTGCCCAGCCACTCGGCGTGGGCGGAGCAGTGGGACGAGGCCGGTGAGCCCGCGGAGGCGACGATCGCGCCCGACGCCGAGGTGTTGTGCGCGAAGTTCTGCGCCGCCCCCGACCACGTGTTCCTCGACGAGGAGGGGCGCGGCACCTGGGAGCTGACCGGCAACGACTTCGTCGACTACCTGTCGTGGGGTCCCGTCGTGATCGTGGAGGTCACCTTCGCCGACGAGGAGCCGGGCGAGGGCCCCCGCGAGATCGTGCAGATCACGGAGTTGTACACCGACTAGGCCGGGGGCTCCGCCCCTCCGCCCCTCCGCGCCGTGCCGGCCGGTGCACCCGGGGCCCGTGGGCGCCCCGCCTCTCCGGGGTCACGGCGGGGAGGTGCGACGGCAGGGATGCTGCGGGGGTGCTGCGGCCGGAGGCACGGCGAGGGTGCGGCGGCGGGGCGCGGCGGGTTGTCCACAGGAACGGGCGGGGGCTGTGCCACCCGCCCGTTGGTGTGGAGACTGGACGTAAAAGGGTGGGCGGGGGGATCTGCGTCCCCCTCCTCCGGCGTGCCTACCCTCCGCTCTTGAGCACGCCCTTGATGCGCTGGAGCACCTCGGAGAACCGCCGCTCCGCCCCGTGCTGGGTGGGCTTGTAGTACTCGCGTTCGGTGAGGCCCTCGGGGGCGTGCTCCTGGGGAGCCACCCCGCCGGGGAAGTCGTGGGCGTAGCGGTAGCCCTTGCCGTGGCCGAGTTCGGCCGCGCCCTTGTAGTGGCCGTCGCGCAGGTGCGGGGGCACCGGCCCGGCCAGGCCCGCCCGCACGTCGGCCATGGCGGCGTCGATCGCGGTGATGACCGAGTTGGACTTGGGCGCCAGGCTGATGTGGATGACGGCCTGGGCGAGGTTGATGCGCGCCTCGGGCATACCGATGAGTTCCACGGCCCGGGCGGCCGCCACGGCCGTCTGCAGGGCGGTGGGGTCGGCCATGCCGACGTCCTCGCTGGCGTGCACGACGATCCTGCGCGCGAGGAAGCGGGGGTCCTCCCCCGCCTCGATCATCCTGGCCAGGTAGTGCAGGGCGGCGTCGGGGTCCGAGCCGCGCATGCTCTTGATGAACGCGCTGATGACGTCGTAGTGCTGGTCGCCCGAGCGGTCGTAGCGCACGGCGTGCCGGTCGACGGCCCGCTCGACGTTCTCGGCGGTGATGGTCACCGGCCCGGTCCCCGGGCGTGCGTCCTCGGAGGCGTCCTCCCCGGCGGCGGGCCCGTCCCCGTCCGAGGCGCCGCGGGACCGCGGCGGGGTGGGCCCCGCCACCAGGGCGGCGGCCTCCAGGTAGGTGAGGGAGCGGCGCCCGTCGCCCCCGGCCAGGCGGATGAGGTGGTCGGCGGCGTCGTCGGAGAGGGCGTACCGGCCGTCCAGCCCGCGCTCGTCGGTCAGCGCGCGGTCCACCAGCGCGCGGACGTCGTCGTCGTCCAGTGACTCCAGGGAGAGCAGGAGCGAGCGGGACAGCAGCGGGCTGACCACGGAGAAGAAGGGGTTCTCGGTGGTCGCGCCGATGAAGCTCACCCACCGGTTCTCCACGGCGGGCAGGAGCGCGTCCTGCTGGGTCTTGTTGAACCGGTGGACCTCGTCGACGAACAGGAGGGTGCGCGTGCCGTGCATGCCCATCCGGCGCTTGGCCTCGTCCACGACCGCGCGGACGTCCTTCACTCCGGCGTTGACCGCGGACAGCTCCACGAACCGGCGCTTGGTGACCCTGCTGACGACCGTGGCCAGGGTGGTCTTGCCTGTTCCCGGCGGGCCCCACAGGAACACGGACATGGGCGCGTCGTCCTCGACCAGGCGGCGCAGCGGACTGCCCTCGCCCAGGAGGTGCCGCTGGCCCACGACCTCGTCGAGGGTGCGGGGGCGCATGCGGACCGCGAGCGGTTCCTGCCCCCTGGCCGCTTCGGCCCCGGCATCGTCGAACAGTGTTTCGGACACCTACCCAGGGTAGGTCGGGCGGGTGACCGTTCGGGCCGGAGCGCGGAGCCTCGTCCGCGGCGGTGCCGCCCCGCGGGGGTCAGGGCGCGGACGTCGCTGTCGTGGTCGGCGCGGGGGCGGTGTCCGGCGCGGGTGCGGCGGGGACCGGGGTCATCCGGGTGATGAGCAGGGCGATGTCGTCGCCGCGGCCGGCGGGGGCCATCTCGGCGAGGACGTGCGCGGCCGCCTCGGGGTCCTCGAAGTGCTCTGCGAGGGCTTCGCCGACCAGGGCGAGGCCGTCTCCCATGGGGAGTTCGGAGCTCTCCACGAGGCCGTCGGAGCAGAGCAGCAGGGTGCTGCCGGGAGGGAGCATGCGGGTGGTGACGGCGTACTCGGTGTCGGCGAGCACGCCCAGGGGCGGACCGGTCTCGGGCTCCCACAGTTCGTAGCCGCTCCCGGAGGCCAGCACGACGGGGGGCTGCCCGGCCCAGGCGGCCTGCATGACGCCGCTCTCGCGGTCGATCACGAGGTAGCCGCAGGTGGCGAAGACGATCTCGCCGGTCTCGGTGAGCAGCCGGTTGGTCTCGCCGAGGACCACGCCGGGGTCGGACTGGTTGGTGGCGTAGGCGCGGAAGGCCACGCGGATCTGCCCCATGGCCGCGGCGGCCTCGACCCCGTGCCCCTGGACGTCGCCGACGAGCAGCCCGACCTTGTTGTCGGGGAGTTCGATGACGTCGTAGAAGTCGCCGCAGATCCGCCAGTCCGCGCGGGAGGGCAGGTACTTGGTGGCGATGTCCATGTCGGGGAAGCTCGCCACCTGGCGGGGCAGCATGCGGCGCTGCACGGCGTCGGCCAGTTCCAGTTCGGCCTGCTGGGCCTTGATGCGCTGGAGGGCCTGGCCGGCGAGGCCGGCGAAGGTGAGCATGAGCGCGCGTTCGTCGCGGCTGGCGTGGTGGGGGCGGTCCCAGACCATCTGCCAGACGCCGAGGGCGACCTTGCCGTCCCCGAAGATGGGCACGGTCGCCCAGGCCTGGCCGCGCACCTGGCGCATGAGCTCGACCGCGGCGGGGAAGCGGCTGATGATCTCCGCACGGCTCTCGAAGAAGCGGGGCTGGCGGTCCTGGATGACCGCGCCCATGGGGAAGTCGGTGTCGTCGGCCCGGCGACCGTCTATGTGGTCGATGTTGCCGCCGCGGGTGCGTGCGTCGGGCGAGCCCCGCAGGAGCCCTCCCTCGACGTACAGGGCGACGGCCTGGACGCCGCCGAAGATCGGCAGGAACTCGTCGCTGAGCAGGTCCATGACCTTGTCGACGGTGGTGGCCGAGACGAGTTTGGAGGACAGCTCGGTGACCAGGCGGCCGTGCTCGGCCTCGGTGCGGCGGCGGTCGGCGAGGCGGCGGACCAGCTGGACGTGCTCGGTGACGTCGTCGATGATGCCGACGAGCCGGTCGGGGTCCCCGGGGACGAAGCGGGCGCGCACGTGCAGGGAGCGCTCGTCGCCGAGGCGGTCGAACACGCGGAAGCGCTGCTCGTAGTCCCGTCCGGCGAAGGACGCGGACATGGCGTCGCGGACGCGGGCGATGTCGTCGGGGTGCACCCGTTCGAGGATGCGTTCGAGTTCGCGGTCGTTCCCGGCCAGGAGGGCGCCGAGCGGGGTCGGGCCGAAGAGCTCGCGCAGGCGGCCGGTGCCCAGGTCCAGGCTCCACAGCACGGAGTCGGAGTTGTCGGTGCGGAGCTCCCCGACGACCCGCAGGTCGGCCTCCTCGGTGGAGAGCACGTGCATCAGGACGACGACGCGGCCGTCGCCCGCACCCTCGTCCCCGCGTGCGGGCAGGGGGCGCAGTTCGACCTCGACCAGGCGGGCGCCCTTGTCGGTGACGCCCAGGTGCAGGCGGGAGCGGCGGCCCCGGTTTCCGGCGACGGCCTCCGCGTGGGCGTGGGCTCCGCGCTGGGCGTCGTCGCCGTCGAGGAGGTCGTGCCACACGCGCCCGGCGAGGTCGGCGCCCTCACGGCCGAAGAGCTCGGTGAAGGCGTGGTTGGCGTGCACGATCGCGCCGTCGGCCGCGGCCAGCACCATGGGTTCCGGAGCGTGGGCGAACGCCCCCGCGAGCGTGCTCTCGGAGCCATCGCCTGAAGCGCGTTTTCCGTTCACGTATGACTCATCCTCATGTCGTCTCGGACGTCACACCCGCGTTCAGGCGCGGTCACCCCTGGAACGTGCCGATCGGCTCATTCTAGTGTCCGGGGCAGGGTCTGTTCCGGTGGTGGGACCGGGCGGGCGGCACATCCTGCTCCGTCCGGCACCGACGGGACCCGGTCGGACACGGACCACCATGGTCCACCAGTGAAGGGGGTGGGCGCCGGGTTCCACGCCCATGGCCGCATTCGTCCGGACACGGGACGTGAATCGTTACGCGCGTGTGACTCAATAGCGCAGACTGCACTCCGCCACCACTCCGCACGCGAATGGGGACATCCCCACTGTCACATCGTGTTCACTCCAGGACACGTGTGGATCGCGGCGCGGGAAGGGTGATTCGCCTTCAACGGTAGGGGATGGCGGCCCCCGGCGCATCCGTACCGGGGCACCGGGGCCGGGTTCGGTCGGCTTCCCCCCGGGTGGCTACGCCCGATAGTCGACAGATTTCTCCGTGTGACCGTTTAGGAAGGTTCAAAGTAGGTCGAATTCGGGCACCGAACATGCAGTGTGAAATTCTCCGACCCCTTGAGGACATGCCCATGTCACTGGTGCTCAAGCGTGCCGTCATGACGTTCGTCCGCGGCACCGTCTGGGACTGGGACTGCCGCCTGTGCGGCAGCAGCAACACCGACGTCGACCACTCCTGCTGGAGCTGCGGCGGCAGAAAGCGCTAGCCCCCGTCCCCGGGATGCGGGAGACGGTCCCGGGAGCACGTCGGGGGCGGCACGCGTCACCGCGCACCGCCCCCGCGACAGAGTCCTCAGGGCCTTCCTCTGCCTACTTCCGGTCCGCCTTGGCCTGCGCCTCGGCCTCCGGGTCCGCGTCGACACCGGCCTCGGCCCGCTGGGCCCCGGTGATCGGCGTGGGCGCCCCGGTCAGCGGGTCACCGCCCGAAGCGGTCTTCGGGAACGCGATGACCTCGCGGATGGTCGGCTGGCCGGCCAGCAGCATGATGATCCGGTCCCAGCCCACGGCGAGGCCGCCGTGCGGGGGCGGTCCGAACTTGAACGCCTCCAGCAGGAACCCGAACTTCGACTCCGCCTCGGCCTTGCTCAGGCCGATCGTCTCGAAGACGCGCTGCTGCATCTCGGCGCGGTGGATACGGATGGAGCCCGAGACCAGCTCGTAGCCGTTGAGCACCAGGTCGAAGGCCCGGGAGTTGGTGGTGCCCGGGTGGTCCTGGAAGTCGGCCTCGTCCTCGACCGCCGGAGCCGTGAAGGGGTGGTGCACCGGCTTCCAGGCGCCCTCCTCGTCGGCCTCCTCGAACAGCGGCATGTCGGTGATCCACAGGATCTCCCAGCGGGAGGTGTCGATCAGGTCGCAGCGCTTGCCGATCTCCAGGCGCGCGGCCCCCAGCAGCTCCTGGCTGTCATAGCGCTTGCCCGCCGCGAAGAAGACGGCGTCGCCGGGGACGGCGCCGACCTTGGCTGCCAGGCCCTCGCGCTCGGTGTCGGACAGGTTCTTCGCGACCGGTCCGCCCAGGGTGCCGTCCTCCTGGACGAGCACGTAGGCCAGGCCCTTGGCGCCGCGCGAACGCGCCCACTCCTGCCAGGCGTCCAGCTCCTTGCGGGTCTGGGATCCGCCGCCCGGCATGACCACGGCGCCCACGTAGGGGGCCTTGAAGACCCGGAACGAGGTGTCCGCGAAGTACTCGGTGACCTCGACCAGCTCCTGGCCGAACCGCAGGTCCGGCTTGTCGGAGCCGAACCGGTCCATGGCCTCGGCGAACCGCATCCGCGGGAACCGCTCGGGCAGCTCGACGCCGCGCACCTCGCGCAGCAGGCGGGTGAACAGCGTCTCGCCGACGGCGAAGATGTCCTCCTCGTCGACGAAGCTCATCTCCAGGTCGATCTGGGTGAACTCCGGCTGGCGGTCGGCGCGCAGGTCCTCGTCGCGGAAGCAGCGGGTGAGCTGGTAGTAGCGCTCCATTCCGCCGACCATGAGCAGCTGCTTGAACAGCTGCGGGGACTGCGGGAGGGCGTACCAGTGGCCCGGCTGGAGGCGGACGGGGACCAGGAAGTCGCGGGCGCCCTCGGGGGTGGAGCGGGTCATGTACGGCGTCTCGACGTACACGAAGCCGAGGTCGCGCATCACGTCGTGGGCGACGTAGGTCGCCTTGGAGCGCAGGCGCAGGTTCTCGGCCATCTCCTGGCGGCGGATGTCCAGGTAGCGGTAGCGCAGCCGGGTCTCCTCGGCGACGTCCGCGGCGCTGTCCAGCTGGAAGGGCAGCGGGGCGGACTCGCTGAGCACCTCGATCTCGTCGGCGGCGACCTCGATCGAGCCGGTGGGGATCTCGGGGTTCTCGTTGCCCTCGGGCCGGACCCGGACCGTGCCGGTGACCTTGATGCAGTACTCCGCGCGGAGGTCGTGGGCGAGGTCGTCCTCGCGGACGACGACCTGGGCCACTCCGGAGGCTTCGCGCAGGTCGAGGAAGACCACGCCGCCGTGGTCGCGGCGGCGTGCCACCCAGCCGGCGAGGACAACGGTCGCGCCGGCGTGCTCGGCGCGCAACGCACCTGCCTCATGCGTGCGTATCAACGGACTTCTCCTTCAGCGTCTTGGTTCGTGTCAAGTGTGCCCGACCTGCGCTTTGGTACGGGCCAGTCCTGTGCACACCGCCCACGCGCACCCGGGCCCGGCCCGGGGAGGGCGGTGTGAAACCACCGGAACCCGCCTCAGGCGGGGCCGGTGCCGATATCTCGTCCGTCGCGCGGCCAGGGGCACGCGCTCGGGCTGTCGACGCCTCGGTGGTGTTCGGTCGTCATCACGTCGTTCCTGCGGGGGTGGATCCGTCCGGGACTGCGGTCAGCCGGCGATATCGCGCAGGTACGGATTGGTGGCGCGTTCGCGCTCGACCGTGGTGGCGGGGCCGTGGCCGGGCAGGACCTGGGTTCCGTCGGGCCGGGCCAGCACCGCGTCGGCGAGGCTGCGCAGCATGGCGTCGTGGTCGCCGCCGGGGAAGTCCGTGCGCCCGATGGACCCGGCGAAGACGAGGTCGCCCGCGAACATGACCGGGACCCCGTCCTCCGTGGTCACCGTGTAGACGACCGACCCGGGTGTGTGGCCGGGGGTGTGCTCCACCTCGACGTCCAGCCCGGCGAAGGTCAGGGTGTCGCCCCCGGAGACCTCGACGAGGTCGGCGGGCTCGGTGTGGGGGCCCTCCCCCAGCAGCGAGGACAGCTGCTCGGCGAAACCGGGGTCGACTCCCGCGGCGGGGTCGGTGAGCAGCCGGCGGTCCTCGGCGTGCACGTGGACCGGTACGCCGTGGCGCTCACCGATTTCGGCGGCGGACCACACGTGGTCGAAGTGCCCGTGGGTGAGCAGGACCGCGACGGCGGTCAGGGCGTGCTCCGTCAGCACCTTCTCGACCTGCTCCGCGGCCTCCTGGCCGGGGTCGACGATGATGCAGTCGCCGCCAGGGGCCGGTGCGAGCACGTAGCAGTTCGCGGCGAGGGGCCCGGTGGGAAGTGCGGCGATGAGCACGGCGGTTGTCGTCCTGTCCTCGGTTGGGTGCGCGGTCGGAGGGGCGGGCCCGCGGTTCGGACGCGCGAACCCTCAGGTGCAGAGCCTACCGAGGCACGGGAGGAGGGGCGACCCGTCCGGGGCGTCGCGGAAAGCGTTTGATCACCATTCGATCACCGCGCGCGGCTGGCCTCTTTGCCAAACCGCGTGGTAATGCCATATTGGTCACCGTCGTCGTGTGCGCCGAGGCCCCGACCTGCGCCTCCACGGGCCGGGTACGCGGCCCGGAGTGCCACACGGCGACGCGCGGACACGCATGATCTGCGCCGATGTGAATCACGGCGCGTCGCCGCCCGTCGGATCGTATGGATATCGTGCTCAGCACGGTGGTTCCCATCACGACGCGGCGCGAGAGCGGCGCGACGACCCGAGCCCGCCCCACACCGGGCTCATGACAGCAGGAGGACACGGTGACCACGGACCCTTGGGGCCGCGTAGACGACGACGGCACGGTCTACGTCCGCACGAGCGAAGGTGAGCGGGTCGTCGGATCGTGGCAGGCGGGGGCGCAGGAGGAGGCCCTGGCGTTCTTCCGACGCAAGTACGACGCCCTGGTCACCGAGGTGGAGCTTCTGGAGAAGCGGCTCCGCAGCACGGACCTGTCCGCCGCCACCGCGATGTCGAACATCGACAAGCTGCGTGCCTCCGTCACCGATGCGAACGCCGTCGGCGACCTGGAGTCCCTGGGCAGGCGCCTGGACGCGCTCTCCGGCCGCGCCGAGGAGCGCAAGGTCGAGCAGAAGCAGGCGCAGGAGGAGGCCCGCGGCCAGGCCAGGGAGACCAAGGAGCGCATCGTCGCCGAGGCCGAGCGGGTCGCGGCGGAGACGACGCACTGGAAGTCCGGCGGCGAGCGGATGCTCGAGCTCATCGAGGAGTGGAAGAAGGCCCCCCGGGCCGACCGCCCCACCGAGCAGGCGCTGTGGAAGCGGATGTCCGCGGCGCGCAACTCCTTCTCCAAGCGGCGCAAGACGTACTTCGCGAACCTGGACCAGGAGCGCGACTCGGTGCGCGTCGAGAAGGAGCGCATCGTCGCCGAGGCCGAGTCCCTGTCGGGCTCGGACGACTGGGGGCCCACGGCCCGCGCCTACCGCGACCTCATGCAGCAGTGGAAGAGGACCGGTCGCGCGGACAGAGCGAGCGAGGACAAACTGTGGACGCGTTTCAAGGCGGCCCAGGACCGGTTCTTCGACGCGCGTAACGCGACCTTCGCCGAGCGGGACGCCGAGTTGCGGGTGAACGCCGACGCCAAGGAGCGCATCCTGGCCGAGGCCAGGGCGGAGATCCCGGGGATCTCCGAGCCGCGCCGGGCCCGTGCCCGCCTGCGCGACTTCCAGGAGGCCTGGGAGGAGGCCGGCGAGCTGCCCCGCGACGTGCGCGACCAGCTCGAGGGCGCCTTCCGCCAGATCGAGGACGGCGTGCGCCGGGCCGAGGACGCCGAGTGGGAGCGGAGCAACCCGGAGACGCTGGCCCGCGCCAGGGACACGGTCTCCCAGCTGGCGTCGGCGATCGCCGGCCTGGAGGCCAAGCTGGAGAAGGCCAGGGACCGGGGCGACGCCCGCCGCGTCAAGGAGCATGAGGACGCGCTGGAGGCGCGCCGCGCGTGGCTGGCCGAGGCGGAGAAGGCCCTCGACGAGCTGAGCTGACCGGGTCGGTCACCGGCGGCGGACGGGCTGCACCCTCCGGGGTGCGGCCCGTCCGCGTGTACGGGGCCCGCGCGGTGGGGCCGGGCGCCGGGTGCCGGCGCACTCCTCCGCCTCCCCCGCCCGTGCCGCTAGCGGTGCGCGTCCAGTTCGTAGACGGTCGCCTCGTCCGTGAACGCCCGGACGTTCGGGGCGGGCTCCGGCGTGTGGTTGTCGGGAACCGCCGGGGCGGGGCGGGGGCGCCGTGTGCCCGGGTGGCACAGGCAGCCGACGGTGCCGACAGCGGTGGCGACGGCGAGCAGCAGCAGTCCCGCGACCACCCACACCAGGGGCACGGTCGCGTGGACCCGGTGCACGGCGGAGGAGCAGGCGGCCAGTGCGGCGCCGGGCTCCGGCCGCAGGCACACGGTGGTGACGGGGTGCGCGCCGTCCTCCAGGACTCCGGTGATCTCCCCGGTGACCCGGAAGCTCGCGCGTTCGCCGGGTCCCAGGTCCTGGGTCCACGTGACCCGTCCGTCCTCGACCGCGGCCCTGGTCCCGGCCGATCCGGAGACGTAGCGCACCGTCGGCGGAAGGAACTGGACGATCTCGGCCTCCGGGAGCGCCTCGGCTCCGGAGTTGCGCACCCGGATCGTGTAGCCGACGTGGTCTCCGGGGGCCGGCCGCTCGTCGTCGGAGGGGGTCTCCAGTGACACGTGCAGGCTCTCCGCCCCCGGTACGGCCTCGTCCTGCGTCGACGGGCCCGGGCCGGGCGCGTGGTGGGCGCCGGGCAGGGCGATCAGGGCGGCCAGGCCCAGTGCCGACATCGCCGTGGTCACGGCCATGGTGCTTCCTCCGCGTGCGAACACAGGTAATTACCCTACGTTCACAGTTGATAACACGCAGTAATCATTTTGGTCGTGCGCCATGCGGGAGGAGGCGCAAACACTCCGGGGGCGGGTTCCGTACCGGGACGGAAGGTGGAGGTCTCCGGGGCTCAGACGCCCACGAACGACCGCAGCGCGGCGGCCCGCTCGGTGCTCTCCCAGGTGAACTCGGGCAGCTCGCGGCCGAAGTGACCGTACGCGGCCGTCCTGGAGTAGATCGGGCGCAGCAGGTCCAGGTCGCGCACGATCGCGGCCGGACGGAGGTCGAAGACCTCCTTGACGGCCTTCTCGATCAGCTCCGGGGCGACCTTCTCGGTGCCGAAGGTCTCGATGAACACCCCGACCGGGTGCGCCTTGCCGATGGCGTAGGCGACCTGGACCTCGGCGCGCTCGGCGAGCTCCGCGGCGACGATGTTCTTGGCGACCCAGCGGGTGGCGTAGGCGCCCGAGCGGTCCACCTTCGACGGGTCCTTGCCGGAGAAGGCGCCGCCGCCGTGGCGGGCGTAGCCACCGTAGGTGTCCACGATGATCTTGCGTCCGGTGAGGCCGGCGTCACCCATGGGGCCGCCGATCTCGAAGCGGCCGGTCGGGTTGACGAGCAGCCGGTAGTTGTCGGACTCCAGGCCGAAAGCGGCCACGACCGGCTCGATCACGTGCTCGCGGATGTCCGGGGAGAGCATCTCCTCCAGGTTGATGTCCGCGGAGTGCTGGCTGGAGACCACGACGGTGTCGAGGCGGACCGGGGTCTGGCCGTCGTACTCGACCGTGACCTGGGTCTTGCCGTCAGGGCGCAGGTAGGGCACGGTCCCGTTGCGGCGGACCTCGGCCAGGCGCTCCGACAGCGAGTGCGCCAGCTTGATCGGCAGCGGCATCAGCTCCGGGGTCTCCCGGTTGGCGTAGCCGAACATCAGGCCCTGGTCGCCGGCGCCCTGGCGGTTGAGGACGTCGTCCTCGTTCTCGACGCGCGCCTCGTAGGCGGTGTCGACACCCTGGGCGATGTCCGGGGACTGGGCGTCGATGGAGACGTTGACCCCGCAGGAGTCACCGTCGAACCCCTTGGCGGAGGAGTCGTATCCGATCTGGAGGATCTTCTCGCGCACGATGGCGGGGATGTCGACGTAGGTCTGGGTGGTGACCTCACCCGCGATGTGGACCTGACCGGTGGTGATCAGCGTCTCGACGGCGACCCGGCTGCGCGGGTCGTGGGTGAGCATCGCGTCGAGGATCGCGTCACTGATCTGGTCGGCCATCTTGTCGGGATGGCCTTCGGTGACCGACTCGGAGGTGAAAAGGCGGCGGGACACGTTGCGTGACTCCTTGCAGCGGCTGCTGGCTGACATGTGTCGGTGCGGGACTGCGCTCCGGCGGCCTGCCGGGGCGACCAATGCCGACCGACTCGGTTGGTTATCCGTCCACTGTAACTGGACTGGTGGGGACGGGCGTCCCCGTACCGGAAACGTCATTCGTCACGTGTCGGCACGGGCGCCCGTTGGAAGTGTGGCGTACTCGGCGGTAGGAATCCAGTCCTGGCCCCCAGGCGGTTCGGGCGCGGGCACCCGTTCTGCCTGTGCGTACGCCCGTGCGGGAGCGCGGGACCCGGCGAACGGCGGCTCAGGCGAGGCGTTCGACGACCAGGTCCCACACCCGGTCGGCGAGGTCGTCCTTGGGCCCGGTCGGGATGTCCGTGGCGGAGCCGTCCGCGCCGAGGACCACCGCCTGGTTGTCCTCGGTGCCGAACGCGCGCCCTCCCCCGACCTGGTTGACCACGAGGAGGTCGCAGCCCTTGCGCTCCAGCTTCGCCCGGCCGTTGGCGACGACGTCGTCGGTCTCGGCGGCGAACCCGACGATGGTCTGCCCCGGCGCCTCCGCGTCGCGGGAGGCGACCAGGCCCGCGAGGATGTCGGGGTTCTCGACCAGCGCGATGGGCTCGGGGGCCGTGCCGGACTTCTTGATCTTGGAGGACACGCTCCGGACGGGCCTGAAGTCGGCGACGGCCGCGCTCATCACGACCGCGTCGGCTCCGCGCCTCTCGGCCTCCACGGCCTCGGCGAGTTCGACGGCCGAGCCGACGGGCACGACGCGGACCCCGGCCGGGTCGGGGAGGGAGACGTTGGCGGCGACGAGGGTGACGTCCGCGCCGCGCGCCGCGGCGGTGCGGGCGAGGGCGTACCCCTGCTTGCCGGAGGAGTGGTTGCCGAGGAACCGGACCGGGTCGATGGCCTCCCGGGTGCCCCCGGCGGAGACGACGACGCGCCGGCCGGCCAGGTCGGGGGCCGCGGCCCCGCGGCGCAGGACCAGCCGTGCGGCCTCGAACAGCTCCGAGGGCTCCGGGAGCCGTCCGCGTCCGGTGTCGGCGCCTGTGAGGCGTCCCACGGCCGGGTCGAGGACGACGGCCCCGCGTGCGCGCAGGGTGGCCACGTTCGCCTGCGTGGCGGGGTGCTCCCACATCTCGGTGTGCATCGCGGGTGCGAACACCACGGGGCACCGGGCGGTGAGGAGGGTGTTGGTGAGGAGGTCGTCGGCCAGGCCGGCGGCGGCCTTCGCGAGGAGGTTGGCGGTGGCGGGGGCGACGAACACGAGGTCGGCCTCCTGGCCGATACGCACGTGCGGGACCTCCTCGACCCCGTCCCACACCCCCGTGGTGACGGGCTGCCCGGACAGGGCCGCCCAGGTGGGCTCTCCGACGAAGCGGAGGGCCTCGGCGGTGGGGACGACGCGGACGCGGTGGCCGGACTCCGTCAGGCGGCGGAGCAGCTCGCACACCTTGTAGGCGGCGATGCCGCCGCCGACGCCGAGGACCACCCGGGGAACTCTCTGTGTCTCACTCACAGAAAGGAGTTCTACCAGGCTCGGCCGTTCCGGCATACGCGAGGGGCGTGCGGACCCCGGAGACACCCGCGCCCTCCGCGCGCCCGTCGGGGCGGTGGAGGGCTGCGTACGGGCCCCGCCGGCGCGCGGGGCGCGCCGGGTTCCGCCTCGCCGGCCGGCCCGTGGTCCGGGGCGGCCGCGGCGGAGGCGTGGATCAGGTGCCCTCGTAGGGCTCGGCGGTGAGCAGTCCGGCCTTGACCTCGCGCAGGGCGATGGACAGGGACTTCTCCTGCACCTGGGTCTCGACCAGCGGGCCGACGTACTCCAGGAGGCCCTCGCCGAGCTGGGCGTAGTAGGCGTTGATCTGGCGGGCCCGCTTGGAGGCCATGGTGACCAGGCTGTACTTGCTGTCGACGAGCTGAAGCAGGTCGTCGATGGGCGGGTTGGTGATGCCTTCGGCGACGGGCTCGGTACCAGCCACTTCGTTTACCCCCAGGGTAGGTCTCCGGCTCGTCGGAAGCCGTGACGTGATCGTACGGGACGGGTTCGAGGATACGCGGCGCAGCCGGGCTGATCCCCGACGCGGGCGGACGCGGGCGGCCGGGGCCGTGGGCCCCGCCGCTATCACACCTTGGGCGCGTTGATCAACGCTAGCAGCTCGGAGCACACTTCCCGCACGGAGGTGTTGACGAGCGTGGTGTCGAACTCCTTCTCGGCGGCGAGCTCGACCCGGGCGGCCTCCAGCCTGCGCTGGATGACGTCCTCGGACTCGGTGCCGCGCCCGGTCAGGCGGCGCACGAGCTCCTCCCAGGAGGGCGGGGCGAGGAAGACGTGGTAGGCGTCGGGCATGGACTCGCGGATCTGCCGGGCGCCCTGGAGTTCGATCTCCAGCAGCACGGGGGCTCCGGCGGTGAGGCGGGCCTGGACGGGGCCGCGCGGGGTGCCGTAGCGGTTGCCGGCGAACCGGGCCCACTCCAGGAGCTCGTCCTCGGCGATGAGGCGGTCGAACTCCTCGTCGGTGACGAAGTGGTACTGGACGCCGTCCTGTTCGCCGGGGCGGGGGGCGCGGGTGGTCACCGACACCGAGAGCCACACGTCGGGGTGCTCGTGCCGGAGGTTGGCGACCACGGTGCTCTTCCCCACACCCGAGGGGCCGGACAGGACGATCAACCGCTTCTCGGCCGGACGGGACTCGGATGCGAGTTCAGGCATGTGTGTTCGGGGCTTCCCTTCGGGGCGTGTCCGCCGCGGGGCCGGAGGCCTTCGGCCGCGCTCCGGGGACCTGGTGGGGTCCGGGCGCGTCACCGTGCGGGCGGCTGCTGTGCGGGGGTGTCCGCGAACGGTCGCGGGAAGGTTCATTTATACCACCGAGCCGCGGCGCGGCGGACGGTTGTGACCTGGGGCCATCCGTCCGCCGACCGCGGCTCGCGATGCGGATCCACCGTGAGTCGGCCGCTGGTGCGGCGCGCTCTCCGCCGCGACTGTGGGGGACGCGGACGGCGGTGTACTTCGTACTGCTCCTACGGGGTGCTACTTGGTGAGGTCACCGAACTCGGCCTCGAGGGCCGCGCGCTGGTTGGTCCCCAGGCCGCGGACACGGCGCGACTCAGCGATGTTGAGCCGCTCCATGATCTGCTTCGCACGGACCTTGCCGACACCGGGGAGGGATTCCAGCAGAGCCGAAACCTTCATCTTGCCGATGACGTCGTCCTTGAGGCCGTTGGCAAGCACCTCGGACAGCGAGATGCCGCCGTTCTTGAGCTTGTTCTTGACCTCTGCGCGCTCTTTTCTGGCCTTAGCGGCCTTCTCCAGAGCCGCGGTGCGCTGTTCAGGTGTGAGGGGAGGAAGGGCCACGCCGGGTCACCTCGGATTTCTACTCGTTTGTAGAGGGCGGACGCCTGCGCAAGTTAGTAGGTCTGACCCCTGTTAGGCAACGTAAAGTGCCCTTTCAGCGGCTATTTCATCGAACTAACTACCTAGAGTCACCATTCAATTGCGGTCGGATACGAAAAGCAGGACCTTGGTCCCGATTGCACGAAGCATGAAGCGCTTCACCAGCGCAGGTCACAGAGGGGTGACCCGGGTCACTCCGGGCTGTCCGATCCGAGTTTCGGACACACCTAATAGGTGACCGTCAGTGATCCATAACCGCGCGTGATGAGCTCGCTTCGTTGGTTCGTCTCCGGCACCCTTCGATCCCCTCGTCCGGCTCCCGGCGACCCCGTGGAAGGGGGTCGCGGGCACCGTGGTTTCGTTCGTCCGCCCTCCTAGACGCGGGCCCCGGCGCGCCGCACGGCCGCCGCGATGGAGGCCGCCGCCGCCCCGGGGTCGGCCGCCCGCGTGATGGGGCGGCCGATGACCAACAGGTCCGCCCCCGCCCGGATGGCCTCCTCCGGTGTCGCGACGCGCGCCTGGTCGCCCCTGTCCGCCCCCGCCGGCCGCACGCCCGGCGTGATGAGGGTGACGTCCGGCCCCACCTCGGAGCGGACCAGGGCCACCTCGTGGGGCGAGCACACCAGGGCGCGTGCCCCGGCTCCGACCGCCAGAACCGACAGGCGCCTCACCGCGTCGCGCGCCGGACCGAGCAGCCCCACCTGCTCCAGCTCCGCCTCGTCCATGGAGGTGAGCACCGTCACGGCCGCGATCCTGGTGTCGGGCGCCGCCTCCACGGCCGCGCGGATCATGTCCGCTCCCCCGGAGGCGTGCACGGTGAGGATGGAGGGCCGCAGACCGGCGACGCTGCGCGCGGCGCCCTCGACCGTGGCCGGGATGTCGTGGAGCTTGAGGTCGAGGAAGACCCCGACCCGGTTGGCGCCGCGCACGGCGCTGACCACCTCCGGGCCGTAGCGCAGGTACAGCTCCAGCCCCACCTTGACCGTGCTCACGTGGGGGGCGACGGCCGAGGCCCAGGTGGCGGCCGTCTCGATGTCCCTGGCGTCGATCGCGACGGCGATGGGCGCGGAAGGCGCGGTCATGTCGGTGTCTCCAATCGTGTGCCACCGGCCCCGTGCCGGTGAGTGCAACATCCGTACGTGCTTACCGATGTGCTTACCGAAGCATCGGCCGATGCACGCTCACTGTCCTGTGCACACCATCAAGGTGTGCGATTCCCCGGATGAGTCGCTTCATGCACCCATTCCGTGTCACTTCCCCGTAACGGCCGCCCAAACGGCCGTAGCCCGACGCTCCCCCCGGCGGGGCCGGGTTGCTCCAGGATGCGCCCGTTTGGTCGCACAGCGCCATCTCAACGCCGTTCAGGCCGGTCAGGGCCCTAGTGCGTCGTGTGTCCGGCCTGTCACGCCCCGACCCCCTGGCGGTGGGCCACGCCCACCACGTCCGAGGCCCTCGCGAATCCCCGGGCCTCCAGCGCCTCGGTGAACTCCCTGAGGATCCGTCGGCACGCCGACGGGTCGGAGAAGTTGGTCGTGCCGACGGCCACGGCGCTCGCCCCGGCCGCCATGAACTCCATGACGTCGGCGCCCGTGCGGACCCCGCCCATCCCGATGACGGGCACCCCGGGCAGCGCCTCGTGGACGCGGTAGACGCACCCCACCGCGAGCGGCCTGATCGCCGGGCCGGAGAGCCCGCCCATCCCCCCGGCCACCGCGGGCCGCAGCGTCCGGGGGTCCACCGCCATGCCGCGCACGGTGTTGATCATGGACAGGCCGTCCGCACGCGCCTCCACGCACGCGGTCGCCAGCTCCACCACGTCGGGGACGTCGGCGGCCAGCTTGGCGAACACCGGCAGGTCCGAGCGGGCGTGCGAGCGCACCGTCTGCACCACCGCCGCCGCCTGGGAGGCGTCGTCGGCGAAGCGGCGCCCCGACGGGTCGGCCGGATCGGGGCAGGAGAGGTTCACCTCGATGGCGCTGACCCCGTCGGCCGCCGAGATCCTCCTGGCGAGCTCCCCGAACTCGCCCACCCCCGCGCCCGCGATGGACACGATGGCGCGGCCGCCGCGGGACAGCAGCCACGGCAGGTCCCGCTGGATGAACACGTCCACCCCCGGGCCCTGCATGCCCGTGGTGCTGAGCATGCCGCTGGGCGTCTCCGCCATGCGCGGCGCGGGCCGCCCCGCGTGGGGCTCCAGCATCACCGACTTGGTCGTCACCGCGCCGATCGACGCGATGTCGAAGAACTGGGACAGTTCACGGCCGGAACCGGCGCATCCGGCGGCGGTCACCACGGGGTTGGGCAGGTCCATGCCGCCCACCCGGGTCCTGAGGTCTGCGTTCACGTGCCTTCACTCGGTCGTGTGTGTGTCGCCGCCCGGGTCAGGCGATGTCGCGTGCCGACTCGGCGGCGCGGGCGGCGCTGGAGCCCTTCCACCCCGGGGCGCCCAGGGCGTCGAAGGGGATGGTCCCCACGTCGTCGAAGCGCACCTGCTCGCCGCGGAACACCGGGCCGTCCACGCAGGAGCGCACCATGCGGGTGATGCCGTCCTGCCCCACCACGGGGATCACGCAGGTCATGCAGATCCCCGTGCCGCAGGCCATGGTCTCCTCGACCGCCACCTGGACGGGGACGCCGTGGCTGCCGGCCACCGCGGTGACGGCGCGCAGCATGGGCATGGGGCCGCAGGCGTACACGGCGTCGGACCGGCACTCCTCGATCACGCGGCCCAGGACGTCGGTGACCCGGCCCCTGGTGCCGAACGAGCCGTCGTCGGTGGTGAAGGCGGCGGTCTCGGCGATGCGGCGGGCGGTGATGGCGCTGAACACCCGGTCGGCCGAGGCCGCGCCGAGCACGAAGTCCACCCTGCAGCCGCGCCTGCGCAGCGACTGGGCGAGCGGGAACAGCGGCGCGCTGCCCGAACCGCCTCCCACGAGCACGCAGTTGACGGGCTCGCGGGGCAGCGGGAAGGGGCGGCCCAGGGGGCCCACCACGTCCAGCAGGTCGCGTGACCTCCGCTCGGCCAGCCAGGCGGTGCCGGTGCCGCGCACGGAGAACAGGAACTCGACGGTGCCGCCGTAGTCGGGTTTGACGTCGTGGATGGCGAAGGGGCGGCGCAGGAGCGTGCTGGAGTGGTCGCCGCCGATCGCCACCGACACGAACTGGCCCGAGCGGAACCGCTCGGCTATCCCCGGGGCGACGACGGTGATGGCGTAGTAGGCGTCCACCCTGCGCACGTTCAGCACGGGGCATCTGACCTGCACCGGTCCGGTGTCGCTCATGGTGTCGGGGAAGCCTCTCTCGCCTCGGGCGCGCGGGCGCCGTGGGGACCCCACGGCGCCCGTGCACTACTGCCGGCCCCGCCCTGAGGCGGAGCCGGCCCTGTCCCTACAGCCTAGGCCGTTCGGGGGGCGTGCCCCGCTCCGCGCCCGCCGCCCGGCCCCCGCGGAGCGGGGCCGGACCCGGGCCCCCCGGCCCGGTCGCCGGGGCGGGAGTGCGGGCGCCGCAGGGGGTCCGGGAGGCCTCGCGGCGCCCCCCGGCCCCCGTCGCGGTCCGCTGCGGATCGCCCCGGCCGGAGCCGGGCGTGCCGCACGGCGCGGCTAGTCCCGGCTCGCCTGGAGGGCCCGGGCGTGCTCCTGGAGGGAGCGCACCCCGACGTCGCCGCGCACCCGCGCCTCGATGGCCTGGACTGCCGCGGCCAGGCCCTGCACGGTGGTGACGCTCGGCACGCCGCGCACCACGGCGGCGGTGCGGATCTCGTAGCCGTCCAGGCGCGGTCCGGCCTGGCCGGCGCTGCCGAACGGGGTGTTGACGATGAGGTCGACGCCGCCCTCGTGGATGAGCTGCACGATGGTGCGCTCCCCGTTGGGGCCGGGGCCCGCGCTGTGCTTGCGCACGACGGTGGCGCGGACGCCGTTGCGGCGCAGCACCACCGCGGTGCCCTCGGTCGCGAGGATCTCGAAGCCGAGGTCGGCGAGCCGCTTGACCGGGAAGATCATCGAGCGCTTGTCGCGGTTGGCCACGGACACGAACGCCTTGCCGCGGGTGGGCAGGGCGCCGTTCACGGCCAGCTGCGACTTGGCGTAGGCGGCGCCGAACTCGACGTCCAGGCCCATGACCTCGCCGGTGGAGCGCATCTCGGGGCCGAGGATGGTGTCGACGCCCTCGCCCTCCTTGTCGATGAACCGGTTGAAGGGCAGCACGGCCTCCTTGACCGACACCGGGGCGTCGGCGGGCAGGTCGCCGCCGTCGCCGGTGGCGGGCAGCATTCCCTCGGCGCGCAGGTCCGCGATGGACGTGCCGGCCATGACGCGGGCGGCGGCCTTGGCGAGCGGCACCGCGGTGGCCTTGGACACGAACGGCACGGTGCGGGAGGCGCGCGGGTTGGCCTCCAGGACGTTGAGCACGCCGGAGGCGAGCGCGTACTGGACGTTGATCAGGCCGCGCACGCCGGTGCCGCGGGCGATCGCCTCGGTGGAGTAGCGGATGCGCTCGATGTCCTCCTGGCCCAGGGTGATCGAGGGCAGGGTGCACGCGGAGTCGCCGGAATGGATCCCGGCCTCCTCGATGTGCTCCATGACCCCGCCCAGGTACAGGTCGGTGCCGTCGTAGATCGCGTCGACGTCGATCTCGATGGCGTCGTCCAGGAAGCGGTCGATGAGCACCGGGTGCTCGGGGCTGACCTGGGCGTTGCGCTTGATGTAGTCGGCGAGCATCGTCTCGCTGTAGACGATCTCCATGCCCCGGCCGCCCAGCACGTAGGAGGGGCGGACCATGACGGGGTAGCCGATCTCGTCCGCCGCGGCCTTGGCCTCGGCGAAGGAGTAGGCGGTGCCGTACTTGGGCGCGGGCAGTCCGGCGTCGGCCAGGACCTTGCCGAACTCGCCGCGGTCCTCGGCCAGGTCGATCGCCTCGGGGCTGGTGCCGATGATGGGCACCCCGTTGTCCTTCAGGCGGCGGGCGAGCCCGAGCGGGGTCTGGCCGCCCAGCTGCACGATGACCCCGGCGACCGTGCCGGAGAGCTGTTCGGCGCGGACGACCTCCAGCACGTCCTCCAGGGTGAGCGGCTCGAAGTAGAGCCGGTCGCTGGTGTCGTAGTCGGTGGAGACGGTCTCGGGGTTGCAGTTGACCATGACGGTCTCGTACCCGGCGTCGGAGAGCGCGAAGGAGGCGTGGACGCAGGAGTAGTCGAACTCGACGCCCTGGCCGATGCGGTTGGGCCCCGACCCCAGGATGATGATCTTGGGCTTGTCGCCGTCGGGGACCTCGGTCTCCTCGTCGTAGCTGGAGTACAGGTACGGCGTCTGGGCGGCGAACTCGGCGGCGCAGGTGTCCACGGTCAGGTAGACGGGGTGGATGCCGAGGGCGTGGCGGAGTTCGCGGACGACGTCCTCGCTCCTGCCGGTGATCTCCCCGATCTGGACGTCGGAGAACCCGAGGCCCTTGGCGTCGCGGAGCAGGTCGGCGTCGAGCTTGGGCGCGTCGGCGAGGACGCGGGCCATCTCCTCCAGGCGGAGCATCTGGTCCAGGAACCACGGGTCGATCTTCGTGGACTCGTGGATCTCCTCGACGGTGGCGCCGGCGCGGAAGGCCTGCTGGACCTGGCGGAGGCGGTGCTCGGTGGGGACCGCGGCCCGGCGGAGGAGCTCGTCCTTGTCGTCGGGGGCGCCCGCCCAGCTGAGCCCGACCCCGGCCTTCTCCAGGGAGCGCATGGCCTTCTGGAGGGCTTCGGGGAAGGACCGGCCGATGGCCATGGCCTCGCCCACCGACTTCATCGTGGTGGTGAGGCCGGGGTCGGCGCCGGGGAACTTCTCGAAGGCGAACCGGGGGACCTTGACGACCACGTAGTCGAGCGTGGGCTCGAAGCTGGCCGGGGTCTCCTTGGTGATGTCGTTGGGGATCTCGTCGAGGGTGTAGCCGACGGCGAGCTTGGCGGCGATCTTCGCGATCGGGAAGCCGGTGGCCTTGGAGGCCAGGGCGGAGGACCGCGAGACGCGGGGGTTCATCTCGATGACGATGACCCGGCCGGTGGTGGGGTGGACGGCGAACTGGATGTTGCACCCGCCGGTGTCCACGCCGACCTCGCGGATGACCGCGATGCCGATGTCGCGGAGCTTCTGGTACTCGCGGTCGGTGAGGGTCATGGCGGGGGCGACGGTGATCGAGTCGCCGGTGTGCACGCCCATGGGGTCGAGGTTCTCGATGGAGCAGACCACCACGACGTTGTCGTTGGTGTCGCGCATCAGCTCCAGCTCGTACTCCTTCCAGCCGAGGATGGACTCCTCCAGGAGCACCTCGGTGGTCGGGGAGAGCGCGAGGCCCTGGCCGGCGATGCGGCGCAGCTCGGTCTCGTTGTGGGCGAATCCGGAGCCGGCGCCGCCCATGGTGAAGGAGGGGCGCACGACGACCGGGTAGCTCAGCTCCTCGGCGGCGTCCAGGCACTCCTGGATGGTGTGGCTGATGCGGGAGCGGGCGGACTCGCCGCCGATGCGCTCGACGATGCGCTTGAACGTCTCGCGGTCCTCGCCGGACTGGATGGCGTCGATGTTGGCGCCGATGAGCTCGACGCCGTACTTGTCCAGGACGCCCGACTCGTGCAGGGAGACGGCGGCGTTGAGCGCGGTCTGCCCGCCCAGGGTGGGCAGGAGCGCGTCGGGGCGCTCCTTGGCGATGATCTTCTCGATCATCTCGGTGGTGATCGGCTCGACGTACGTGGCGTCGGCGATCTCGGGGTCGGTCATGATCGTGGCCGGGTTGGAGTTGACCAGGATGACCCGCAGGCCCTCGGCCCGCAGAACCCGGCAGGCCTGGGTGCCCGAGTAGTCGAACTCGGCCGCCTGCCCGATCACGATCGGGCCGGAACCGACCACGAGGACGGATGAAAGATCACTACGGCGCGGCATGCTCTTGTTCCTCTAACTACTTGGCAGCCGGAGCGGGCTGGGCGTCGGACATCAGGGTGACGAACTCGTCGAAGAGCTCGGCGGCGTCGTGGGGGCCCGCGGCGGCCTCCGGGTGGAACTGGACGCTGAACACGGGTCGGTCCAGCAGCCGCAGACCCTCGACGACCTGGTCGTTGAGGCCGATGTGGCTGACCTCGGCCCGGCCGTAGGGGGTGTCGAAGGGGGTGTCGAGCGGTGCGTCGACGGCGAAGCCGTGGTTCTGGCTGGTGATGGCGACCTTGCTGGTACGGGTGTCGATCACCGGCTGGTTGACGCCGCGGTGGCCGAAGGGCAGCTTGTAGGTGCCCAGTCCCAGGGAGCGTCCCAGGATCTGGTTGCCGAAGCAGATGCCGAAGAGCGGCTTGCCGACGTCCAGGACGCCGCGCATCGCGTCGACGGGGCCGTCGGCGGTGGCCGGGTCGCCGGGGCCGTTGCTGAAGAACACGCCGTCCGGGTCCAGCGCGAGGATGTCCTCGGCGGTGGCCGAGGAGGGCAGGACGGTGACCCGGCAGCCGCGCTCGGCGAGGCGCTGCGGGGTCATGGCCTTGATGCCCAGGTCGACGGCGGCGACGTGGAAGCGGGCCGGGACGCCCTCGGGGGGCAGGACCTCGTAGGCGGTGTCCGTGCTGACCTCGGCGGCCAGGTCGGCGCCCGCCATGCGGGGCTGCTCCAGGACGCGGGCGAGGAGCGCCTCGGGGTCGGTCTCGACGGTGCTGACGGCGGCGCGCATGGCGCCCCGGTCCCGCAGGTGGCGGGTGAGGGCGCGGGTGCCGGTGAGGGCGATGCCGACCACGCCCTGGCGGCGCAGTTCCTCGTCCAGGGTGCGCTGGGCCCTCCAGTTGGAGGGGATGCGCGCGGGCTCGCGGACGACGTAGCCGGCGACCCAGATGCGGCCGGACTCGGGGTCGTCGTCGTTGACGCCGGTGTTGCCGATGTGCGGGGCGGTCATCGCCACGATCTGCCGGTGGTAGGACGGGTCGGTGAGCGTCTCCTGGTACCCGGTCATACCGGTGTTGAAGACGGCCTCGCCGAAGGTCTCACCGGTGGCGCCGAAGGATCGGCCGTGGAAGACCCGGCCGTCCTCGAGAACCAGAATCGCCGGTCCGCCGGTTGCCTCGGACACGTTTCCCCCCTCTGCCGCGCCAGGACCGGCCTGGGCGTTCGCTGCTGTCGCTGCCGTGTTCACTTGATCTTGCCTTCCAGGACGGTGGGGGTGCCGCGCAGGAACGTGGCGCGGACCCGCCCCGGAAGGGTCATCCCCCGGAAGGGGGTGTTGCTGCTCTTGGTCACCATGGCCGCTCCGTCCACAGCGACGGGGTCGGCCGGGTCGTACAGGACGACGTTGGCGGGCTCCCCCACCGCGAGGTCGCGTCCGTGGCCGCCGACGCGGCCGATGCGGGCCGGGGCCGCGGACATGCGGTCGGCGACCCCTTCCCAGGTGAGCAGGCCGGTGTCGACCATCGTGCGCTGCACGACCGCCAACGCGGTCTCCAGTCCGACCATGCCCATGGCGGCGGTCGACCACTCGGTCTCCTTCGCCTCCGTGGGGTGGGGGGCGTGGTCGGTGGCGACGATGTCGATGGTCCCGTCGGCCAGGCCCTCGCGCAGGGCCTCCACGTCCTCCGCGGTGCGCAGGGGCGGGTTGACCTTGTAGATCGGGTCGTAGCTCTCGACCAGTTCGTCGGTGAGGAGCAGGTGGTGGGGGGTGACCTCCGCGGTCACGTCGCAGCCGCGGGCCTTGGCCCAGCGGATGATGTCGACCGAGCCCTTGGTGGAGACGTGGCACACGTGCAGGCGGGAGCCGACGTGCTGGGCGAGCAGGCAGTCGCGGGCGATGATCGCCTCCTCCGCGACGGCGGGCCAGCCGGGCAGGCCGAGCCGGTCGGAGACAGGGCCCTCGTTCATCTGGGCGCCCTGGGTGAGGCGGGGCTCCTGTGCGTGCTGGGCGACGACGCCGTCGAAGGCCTTGACGTACTCCAGGGCGCGGCGCATGAGCAGGGCGTCGGAGACGCAGATGCCGTCGTCGGAGAAGACGCGCACCCGTGCGGCGGAGTCGGCCATCGCGCCGATCTCGGCGAGCTGTTCCCCGGCCAGACCGACGGTGACGGCGCCGACGGGGCGCACGTCGCAGTACCCCGCCTCGCGGCCCAGGCGCCAGACCTGCTCGACGACGCCCGCGGTGTCGGCGACGGGGTCGGTGTTGGCCATGGCGTGGACGGCGGTGTAGCCGCCCGCCGCGGCGGAGCGGGAGCCGGAGGCGACGGTCTCGGCGTCCTCGCGGCCGGGCTCGCGCAGGTGGGTGTGCAGGTCCACCAGGCCGGGCAGGGCGATCAGGCCGGTCGCGTCGACGGTCTCGGCGCCCTCGGGGGCGTCCAGGTCCGGGCCGATCGCGGTGATCAGGCCGTCGGCCATGAGGATGTCGACGGGGTCTCCGCCGAGCGGGCGGGCGCCGCGGATCAGGTGCGGTCCGTTGGTGTCGGGCATCGCGGTGGTGACTTCCTCGTGTTCTCAGGTGGAGGCGTGGTTGGCGCGGGCGCCGGGGGACGGGCGCTCACCGCGCGGGGCGGTTTCTGGCCCCGCCGGGGTTCCGGGCCCCGAGGGCTCCGGCCCGCGGGGCGGGGCGGGCTAGGAGCCGCCGAGCAGCAGGTAGAGCACGGCCATGCGCAGGCTGACGCCGTTGGCGACCTGTTCGGTGACGGTGCACCGGGGTGAGTCGGCGACCTCGGCCGCGATCTCCATGCCGCGGACCATCGGCCCGGGGTGCATGACGATGGCGTTCTCGGGCATCCGGGCCAGGCGTTCGCCGTCCAGGCCGTAGTTGCGGCTGTACTCGCGCACGGACGGGAAGAACGAGTCGCGCATGCGCTCGGCCTGCACGCGCAGCATCATCACGACGTCGGACTTGGGCAGGACGTCGTCGAGGTCGTAGGAGACCTCGCACGTCCAGGTGTGCACCGAGACGGGCAGCAGGGTGGGCGGCGCGACGAGGGTGACGTGGGCGCCCAGGGTGGTGAGCAGCAGGACGTTGGAACGGGCCACGCGGCTGTGCAGGATGTCGCCGACGATGGCCACGCGCAGGCCGTCCAGGCGCCCGAGCCGGTCGCGCATCGTGTACGCGTCCAGCAGGGCCTGGGTGGGGTGTTCGTGGGTGCCGTCCCCCGCGTTGAGGACGGATCCGTCCACCCAGTTGGCGAGTCGGTGGGCGGCGCCGGAGGCGCTGTGGCGGATCACGACGGCGTCGGCGCCCATGGCCTGGAGGGTCAGCGCGGTGTCCTTGAGGCTCTCGCCCTTGGAGACGCTGGAGCCCTTGGCCGAGAAGTTGATGACGTCGGCGGACAGGCGCTTGGCCGCGAGCTCGAAGGAGGTGCGGGTGCGCGTGGAGTCCTCGTAGAAGAGGTTGACCACGGTGCGTCCGCGCAGGGTGGGCAGCTTCTTGACGGAGCGGTCGCCGACCTGGGCGAGCTCCGCCGCGGTGTCCAGGACGAGGGTGGCCTCGTCGCGGGTGAGGTCTCCGGTGGAGAGCAGGTGGCGCATCATGCGTTCCCCTCGGTGGTGCCGGGGCGCGATCTGGAGGGCCCGGGCCGGAGGCCCCCGTCGCGGGCGGTGGCGGCCGTCGGGCGGGAGGGGCCGAGCAGGACCGCGTCGTGCCCGTCGGTCTCGTCCAGGCGCACGGTGACGTTCTCGCGCAGGGACGTGGGCAGGTTCTTGCCCACGTAGTCGGCGCGGATGGGCAGTTCGCGGTGGCCCCGGTCGACGAGGACGGCGAGCTGGACCGCGCGGGGCCTTCCGAGGTCGCCGAGGGCGTCGAGGGCGGCGCGCACGGTCCGGCCGGAGAAGAGGACGTCGTCCACGAGGACGATGACGCGGTCGTCGAGTCCGCCGTTGGGGATCTCGGTCCTGCCGAGGGCCCGCACGGGGGCCGACCGCAGGTCGTCGCGGTACATCGTGATGTCGAGCGAGCCGACGGGGACGGCGAGGTCCTCGACGCGTTCGATGCGCTGCGCCAGTCGCCTGGCCAGCGGGACTCCGCGGGAGGGGATGCCCAGGAGGGTGACGTCCTGGCCGCCCTTGGTGCGTTCGAGCACCTCGTGGGCGATGCGGGTCAGCGCCCGGTTGATCTCGTTGCCGTCGAGGACGGCGCGGGTGCCTTCGGGCACCTCGGGTGACGGCTCGGGGTCGCCCCCGGCGTCACTTTTCGTCGGTTTTTGAACACGCAAAGTAGTGACCCCTTCCCTGCCTCACAGAACAGGTCGTTAAAGGATGTCGATCGGGCCCACGCTACCAGCGACGATCGCGACCCCCCGAGGGGCCGCCCACAGCCGCGAGCATGGAGTGTGACTCTCGTCACACAGCAAGGGCGCCTCTAACCACTCAAGAGTAGTCATATCGCCACTCAGTGGATACGGCCACAGAATGGTTGAAAGGTGAAATTCCCTGCAGGAACGGGCTTTGTGGACCATCAAGACGACCCACTCGACACGATCCGTCCGGACATGAGAGGAGTCTCACTTACGCACGGTTTGGCCACCGATTAGTCGCGTTTCACACCAACGGCTTGACCTGGGGGGCAGACCGCCCTACCGTCACTGTCTGTAACCACTATCGGGTGGGGTTGCACCCCGTGACCATCCGCTGGGCCGCGCAGGCGGCTCGCCGAGTACGAGCGGACGTCCCCCCACCTCGCCAGCCACCGTCACGGCCGGGAGCGACAAGAACATGCCATCCGAATACGCCAAGTCCCTCGGTGCGCGACTGCGTGCCATCCGCACCCAGCAGGGCCTGTCCCTGCACGGGGTGGAGGAGAAGTCCCACGGACGCTGGAAGGCCGTCGTCGTCGGCTCCTACGAGCGCGGCGACCGCGCCGTCACCGTCCAGAAGCTGGCCGAACTGGCCGACTTCTACGGGGTCCCCATGTCGGAGCTGCTGCCGGGCGGCGCCGCACCGACCCCCCTGGGCCCGACACCCAAGCTGGTCATCGACCTGGAGCGCATGCAGCAGCTCCCCCAGGAGAAGGCCGGTCCGCTCTCCCGCTACGTCGCCACCATCCAGAGCCAGCGCGGCGACTACAACGGGCGCGTGCTGTCCATTCGCCAGGAGGACCTGCGTTCACTCGCGGTCATCTACGACAAGTCGCCCGGCGACCTCACCGAGGAGCTGATCAACTGGGGCGTGCTGGACCCCGAGGCGCGCCGCGCTGTCGACGCCTTCTAGGAACAGCAGGAACCCGAAGGTCGCACCCGCTCGACGAGAACCGGCGCCCCGTACGGGGCGCCGGTTCTCGTCGCGTCAGGAGACGGCGAAACGGCGCGGCCGGGCGTGGGGCTTCCCCTCCCCAACCCGGCCGCGCCGGCCTCCGCCGGGCGAACCCGGCGGAAGTTATCGAACTCCTGTTCGATAGAGACCAGTTAACCTCAGCCCGCCGGGCCCGTCAAGGGACCTCCCGCGGACGACGCGTCGGCGTCCCGTGCCCTAAAATCGGGCTGTGGCAGCCGATACCGAGTTGCGTGAACTGGCCCCGCCGGCGTTCACGCACGCCGTCCCCGCCCTGCTCCGGGTGTACGAGGCAGCCATGCGCCCGCCGCCCGAGCAGCTTCCGGGCCGCGCCTCCGTCATGAACAGCCACGCCTACTACCCCGGCTTCCGCGCCGTCGTCGCGCTCCGGGAGGGGCGCCCCGTCGGCTTCGCCTACGGCTTCCACGGCGTGCGGGGGCAGTGGTGGCACGACACGGTGGCCGAGGGGCTGCACGCCCGCGGACGGGCACGGCACGCGCGCCGCTACCTCGCCGACCCCCTGGAGATCGCCGAGGTGCACGTCCACCCCGACGCACAGAACCAGGGCGTGGGGCGGGCCGTGCTCCACGCCCTGTGCGAGGGGCGGGGCGAGCGCACCGCCGTCCTGTCCACGCGGACGGGGCCGTCGGCGGCGCGCCACCTCTACCGCTCGTGCGGGTTCACCGAGCTGCTGGAGGACTTCTCCTTCCCCGGCAGCCCCGATCAGCCCTTCTCGATCATGGCCGCGCGTCTGCCCCTGACGGACCCCGGCGGCCCGCGACCTCACGGAAGATCTCCCTGGTGGCCGTGGACTGGTTCGAGGTGATGAAGTGGATGCCGGGCGCGCCCTCGTCGAGGAGCCGCTCGCACATGCGCTGGGCGTGCTCGATGCCGAAGGCGCGCACCGCCTCGGCGTCGTCGCCGAAGGCCTCGAACCGCTCCGCGAGCTCACGCGGGAACGGGGCGCCGGAGAGCTTCTCCGAGCGCGGGATGAACGACGCGCGGACCACCGGGAACACCTCGGGGATGATCGGCACGTCGCACCCCCGCGCCTCCACGCGGTCGCGCAGGCGCAGGTAGTCCTCGGGGTCGAAGAACATCTGGGTGATGGCGTAGTCGGCGCCGGCCTCGCACTTGCGCACGAAGTGGTCGGTGTCGGTCTCCACGTCGGCCGAGCGCGGGTGCTTGTACGGGAACGCGGCCACGCCCACGCAGAAGTCGCCGCTTTCCTTGAGGAGGCGGACCAGTTCCTCGGTGTAGGTCAGCCCCTCGGGGTGGCTGACCCACTCGCCGTCGGGGTCGCCGGGCGGGTCACCGCGCACGGCGAGCATGTTGCAGACCCCCGCGTCGGCGAAGCGCCCGATGAGGTGGCGCAGTTCGGCGACGGAGTGGTCGACGAGCGTCATGTGAGCCACCGGCATCAGCGTGGTGTCGGTGGCGATGCGTTCGGTCGTCTCCACGGTCAGCCCGCGCGTGCTGCCGCCCGCGCCGTAGGTGACCGAGACGAAGGACGGGCCGAGTGCCTCGATCTCCCGGATCGCACGCCACAGCCGCTCCTGCGACTGGGGCGTGCGCGGTGGGAAGAACTCGAAGGAGAACATCGGCTCGCCCGCGTTGAGGAGTTCGCGGATATGACGCGGCCTGGGGGCCGGGCTTCGGGGCGCCACGGGGCGTGTCGGTGCTGCCAGCATGTACACCAGCTTAGGCGAACAGCACTCACGGACCGGGAGCGGCATCCCACTGTGTGAGACCGGCGACCGAGCCCACAGGCCCCGTCCGCCGAACCGGGGTGAGCCTGCTCCGGTCAGCCGATAACGTGCAGGACATGGCCCCTTCCTCTTCTTCCACTTCCGCACCCTCCTCGTCCGTCTTCGTGGTCCGCCCCGCGGTGGACCGCGAGCTGGCCGGGTTCGGTGCCGCGCACCGCGAGCTCGTCCTGGGGATCGGCGAGGAGCTGGCTCCCGCCATGGACGCCCTGGAGGCGATGCTCTCCGGGGGCAAGCGCCTGCGCCCGACCTTCTGCTACTGGGGGTGGCGGGGCGCCGGGGGGCCGGCCGACGACGAGCGCGTGGTCCGGGCGGCGGCCTCCCTGGAGTACCTCCAGGCGTGCGCGCTCATCCACGACGACGTGATCGACAACAGCGACACCCGGCGCGGACTGCCCGCCACCCACAAGCGCCTGGCCGGGCTGCACGCCGACCAGGGCTGGAGCGGCGACGGCGACGGGTTCGGCCGGGGGGCGGCGATCCTCATCGGCGACCTGTGCCTGGTCTGGTCGGACGAGATGTACCAGGCCAGCGGGTTCCCCCCGGAGGTGTTGCAGGAGGGGCGGCGCCCCTTCGACGCGATGCGCACCGAGGTGATGGCCGGTCAGTACCTGGACACCCTGGAGCAGGTGCGCAGCACGAGCACCCGTGAGGCCGCCCTGCGCGTGATGCGGTACAAGGCCGCCAAGTACACGGTGGAGCGCCCGCTGCACCTGGGCGCGGCGCTGGCGGGCCGCTACGAGGAGCTGGCGGGGGTGTACACCGACTACGGCATCCCGCTGGGTGTCGCCTTCCAGCTGCGCGACGACGTCCTCGGCGTGTTCGGCGACCCTTCCACGACGGGCAAGCCCGCGGGCGACGACCTGCGCGAGGGCAAGCGGACGCTGATCGTCGCCGAGACACTGGCCCGCACCGGCGCGGCCGACGCCGCGCACTTCACCTCGCTGCTGGGCGACCCGGACCTGTCGGCGGACGCGGTCGAGTGGATGTGCGGGCTGATCGAGGGCTCGGGGGCGCTGCGGGCCTGCGAGGAGCTCATCGAGGAGTACGCGGCGCAGGCCGTCGCGGCCCTGGAGAGCCCCGAGCTCGACGCCGGTGCCCGTGAGCCGCTGCGGGCCCTGGTGGTCGCGGCGACCGCCCGGACCCACTGAGCCCGCCCCCTCAGGGGAATTCCAGGGTTCTCCCACCACGAAAGTACGTTGTGCCCGACTTCGTCCTCCGGTTGAATCGTCAGGAGATATATCGCGACCGGAAGGCCTCCCATGTCTCTGCGCACCGTCTCACGCGGCCCGACCGACGCGGGTGAGCGCGCACTGGCCCCCGACCTGGCGCGCGGGTTCATGCTCCTGTTCATCGCGCTCGCCAACACGGTCTGGTACCTGTGGGCCGCTCCCATGGGCGGCCTGAGTGCGCACCCGGAGCCGGAGGGCGCGCTGGACTCGGTGGCGCAGTTCTTCACGATCGTGGCGGTGGACGGGCGCAGCTACCCGATGTTCACGTTCCTGTTCGGCTACGGCATGGTGCAGCTCGCCCGGCGGCAGGAGGCCGCGGGAGCCTCCGTGAAGGACGTCGCCGGGCTGCTGCGCCGCCGCAACCTGTGGCTGCTCGTGTTCGGGCTCGTGCACGCGCTGCTGCTCTGGATGGGCGACGTCCTGGGCGCCTACGGGCTGGCCGGCCTGCTCCTGGGCTGGCTGTTCCTCCGCCGCAGGGACACCACCCTGCTGGTGTGGGCCGGGGTCCTGACCGGCCTGATGCTGCTGCTGTCGGCCGCCAGCCTGGTCGGCCTGGCGCTCATGCCCGCGGACCAGCCCGCGATGGAGGGGCCGGGCATGGACGACATGGCCTTCAACATCGGCAACCCCTCGATCCTGGGCGCCGCGATCGGGCGCCTGTCGGTGTGGCCGCTCCTCGTGTTCGGTCAGGGCCTGCTCGGCATGGCCGTGCCCGCGGCGATCCTGCTCGGCTACTGGGCGGCGCGCCGCCGGATCCTGGAGGAGCCCGGCCACCACCTGGTCCTGCTCCGCCGGACCGCCGTCGTCGGCATCTCCCTGGGCTGGCTGGGCGGCCTCCCGTCCGCGCTGGTCCAGGTCGGGGCCTGGGACCTCTCCGCCGCGCAGGGGGCCATGCTGTCCCTGCCCCACATGGTGACCGGCCTGGCCTGCGGTGTCGGCTACGTGGCGCTGATCGCCCTGGTCGCGCACCGGATCCAGGCGGGGGACCGGTCCCCCGGCGTGGTGGTGACCGCCCTGAGCGCGACCGGCAAGCGGTCGCTGTCTGCGTACCTCGCCCAGTCGGTCCTGTGCGCGCCGGTCCTGACCGCCTGGGGCCTGGGCGTCGCGGCGTACCTGTCGCCGTGGTCGATGTTCCTTTTCGCGGTCGGGGTGTGGCTGACGACCGTGGTCGGCGCGTACGCGCTGGAGCGCGCGGGCAGGCGCGGCCCGGCCGAGGTACTGCTGCGCCGCCTGGCCTACCGGCGGACCACCCGGGAGCCCGCGGCGGGGGCTCCGGCCCCGGAGGCGACCGCTCCGCCGGAGTCCCCGGGGGCACCCTCCGCGGACGGCGGCGGAGGCCCTCTGACGGCCCCCGGCGAGGGAATGGGCCAAGAGCGCACCACCCCCTGACCCGAAGGCGCAAAAAGCCGCGTGCCGATGAGTGCCCGGCACGCCCTCGTACCTCAGGATGGGGTGTCATGGGCGACGATCACATGACAAACCACACCATAGGTGTGACCGGGGCGACCGGGGCACTGGGCGGGCGGGTCGCCGCCCGGATCGCACGGCTCGGACTGGCGCAGCGCCTCGTCGTACGCGACATCAACCGGGCGCCGGAGTACCCGGGAAGCAGCGCGGTGATGGCGGCCTACGAGGACACCGTCGGCTTCGAGCGGGCCTGCCGGGGTGTGGACACGCTGTTCCTGGTCTCGGCGACCGAGTCGGAGGACCGGATGGACGTCCACCTGAGCGCGGTGGACGGGGCGGTCCGCGCGGGGGTGGCCCGGATCGTCTACCTGTCCTTCCTGGGGGCGGGTCCGGCCGCGACGTTCACGTTCGCGCGTACGCACTTCTACACCGAGGCCCACATCAGGTCGACGGGGGTGCCGTACACGTTCCTGAGACCCAGCCTGTACCTGGACCTGCTGCCCGCGTGGGTGGGCGGCGACGGCGTGGTACGCGGCCCGGCCGGCGACGGCCGGGTCGCGTGGGTGTCCCGGGACGACGTGGCGGACGTGGCGACGGCCGTGCTGACCGACCCGGTGACCGCGCTCGGCTCGGAGAACACGACCTACGACGTCACCGGGCCGGAGGCCCTGTCCCTGGGCGCGACGGTGGACAAGCTGGGCACGCTCACCGGCCGCTCCGTCCGGTACGTCCCGGAGACCTGGGAGGAGGCGCTGGAGTCGCGCCGCCCCAGCGGCGCCCCGGAGTGGGCCGTCGAGGGGTGGGCGTCGTCGTACGCGGCCATCGCCGCCGGGGAACTCGACGAGGTCGCGCCGACGGTGCCGAAGCTGACCGGTCATCCGGCCCAGTCCATCGAGGGCTTCCTCCGGCGCCATCCGAGCGCCCTGTCGCACGTCGCCGTCTGATCCCGCCGGCCCCGCCACCGCCGTGCCCCGCGCACGGCGGTTCCGTCGTGTCCCGGGTTCTCCCCGCGCCCCGACTTGACCTCCGTGTCCACCAGCCACTTTGCGTAGCCGCGGTCGCGCGGATCGGCGTTCTCGTCCTCGGCGACCGTCGGCCAGTAGCTCAGGAATCCCTCGGCGTTGATCCGGCCGAGCAGCACCGTCGTCGCGCCCTCCCAGATGCGGGTGAGTTGGCCCCGCGCGACCTCGGAGGTCACATACGGCGCGAACATGCTGAAGTCGCTGGGCCCGCCAGGACCGTGGTAACGCCCGTCGAGGGAGAGGCTCAGGTTCGCGGTCACTCTGCGTCCGGTCGAGTCAGTCATTGCGTGCTCCTTGCGTCGGTGCTGTCGGTGTCGTGCGGGTCTGCGGCGAGGGTCACTGCGAGCTTGTCGAGGCTCTGGCCGAAGCCGATCTCGATGCCTGCGATGAAGTCAGCGGAGTCGACGGTGCTGTCGGTGATCCGCCAGTGGACGTCGAGGTCCGTGCCGGTCCCGGTGGGCCGCAGGTCGAGGGCGACGTGGGCGGTGAAGGCGAGGCCGCCGTCGGGAAGCTGCGGGGAGAGCCGGTAGGCGAGGCGCTCACCAGGGCGGACGTCGTCGACGACTCCCTCCGCGCGCCCGGCGACCAGGTCGGAGCCGTCGGCGTCTTCGACATCGCGGTACTCCTGGACGATCCGCCCGCCTTCTCGCGCCTCGAAGACGAGCTCAGATACGCGGAGGTCGTGGGGCGTCCACCATCGGGCGAGCAGGGAGGGCTCGGTCAAGTGGCGCCACACCAGCTCGGGGCGCCCCGTCAGCGACCGGCGGAAGCTGAACGAACGGCCGTCGGCCCACCCCGGCTCCTCCGCGGCGAGCCGCTCCGTGTGGAGGCTGGCCCCGTAGCGGTCGTAGGTCTCGTGCCCCTGCACGCCCAGGCCCGCACCACCTTCGAGGAACTGCTCGACGCACTCGGCCGCCCCACCGCCGGGCCGCTCATCCGCAACCGCGACGGCGGCGCGTTGTCCACCCGGGCCGCGAACACGATCGTGTGCGCCCTGGGCGCCGCGGCCGGGATCGGCCCCGCGGAGGGGCGGCGAATCCTTCGGCCCGCACGTGCTGCGCCACACCTTCGGCACCGACCTCGTCCGCGGCGGCGGTGAGGTGGCCGCCGCACCGGTCGGCGTGGTCCTGGTCGCCGAGCTGATGGGCCACGCCGATGTGAACACCACCCGCCGCTACACCCTGCCGAGCGAGGCCGACAAGACCCGCGCCCTGGACGCCCTCACCACCGACCGGTGAACAGGCCGGGGAGCCTGAGCGCCGGATCCTGTTCCGATGTTCCTCAACCCCCCGTGCCGTCCCCCTCGGTGGCCTGCCAGTGCGCGAGGACGCGCAGCACCGGGTACTGGCCGTCGGCGTCGCTCCACCAGTCGGGCAGCCCGTCCGGGGGCAGGGCCACCTCGACGCCGGCCAGGTGCTCGCGCAGGCGCTCCTCGGGGTCGTCGGCATCGGCCGGCAGCCACCCCCGGAAGAACCAGGCGAGGCGGGCTCGTCGTCGGTTTCGTACACGACCCGGGACGCCCGCCCCCGGCGGCCGTGCGGGAGGTGCTCGCCCATGCCCCCGAACCTGTCACCACCGACCGCCCGAGGAGCGGCACAGCCCGCGCCGGGTCGGCGGCCGCACACCACACAAATCGGTTGTGGCCCCTTGAGCCCGGTCGCCATAATCACCCCATGCGCGTGGGAGTGGTGGGACTGGGGATGGGCCTGCACCTGGCGACCTGGTGCGAGCGGCTCGGGATCAGGGTCGAGGCGGTGTGCGACCGAAACCCGGCCTCGCTGTCCAAGGCGGGTGAAGTACTGCCGAACGCACGGCGGGTGAGCGACTGGCGTGACCTGCTGGACGCGGGCCTGGACGGCGTGATCCTGGCCAACGACTTCGACGAGCACGCACCCCTGGCCGTCACCTTCCTCGACCACGGCGTGCACGTACTGTCCGAGACCGTCGCCTGCGCGGACGAGGAACAGGGCCGCCTGCTGGTCGAGGCGGCAGACCGCTCCAGCGCGACCTACTCCCTCGCCGAGAACTACGTGCTGCTGCCGCACGTACGCCTGATCCGCGAGGCGCTGCCCGAGATTGGCCGTGTCACCCTCATCGAGGCCGACTACCTGCACGGCATGTCGCCAGAGGGGGTCGACGGTCTCATCGGCGATCCGGGGCACTGGCGGGGGACCATCGCCCCCACCGCCTACTGCACCCACTCGCTCTCCCCGATCCTGGCCCTCACCGGAGCGCGTCCCGTGGAGGTCACGGCCCTCACCGTCGACACCGCCGCGCCCCGTCAGGCCAGCGTCATGGCGGTACGCCTGTCCACGGGCGCGCTGGCCATCACCCGCAACGGCTTCCTCCAGGGCGAGCCCGACAGCCACTGGAGCTGGGTGTCGGTGCGCGGTGAGCGGGGTCTGGTCGAGTCGGTCCGGGCCCAGGGCGACCGGGCCTGGTCCGTGCGGGTGCGCACCGAGGGGTGGACCCACGCCGACGGCCGCGCCAGGGAGGAGGTGCGCGTTCCGCCGCACCTGGACGGGACGCTCACAGGCGGCGAGCCCGTGGGCCGGGGCGCCGAGGGCACGGTGCTGCTACTCAGGGCCTTCCGGGACACGGTCGAACTGGGGGCGCCTCCGGCCACCGGGGTGCGCGAGGCCGTGGTGGCATCCCTGGTGGGGGTGGCCGGAGCACACTCCCTGGCACGGGGGTCGGTCCCCGTCCCCGTTCCCGATCCGGGGTGAGTCTCTTCGGACCTGTCAGCTGGCCGGCCTCCTTCGCCCCCCTACTCGGCTCGGGGCGCCTCAGCGGTTCGCGCGGCAGCGAGCCCGGCCCTGGCCTGAGCGTGATGGTCGAGAGCGCGCTGACCGCACACCGCGGCGGCCTGGGTCGGGAGGCGACCACCGCTGAGGAGGCGCTGGCCGCGCTCACCCCTGCGCGGGAGCTGCGCGCCTGGACGGAGGCGGTGGAGCCGCGGCTCGTGGACACCGCCCGGCAGGGCGCGCCATCTGGGAGGGGATCGCTCCACACGTGGGGTCGCGGACCGGCGCGCGGCCCAGACGCGCCGCGCCCGCCAGGAGTAGCGCGCAAGCACCTGCACCACCGAGGGTCCCGGGGCCCCGCCGCGCGGGCCGCCGGCCGTCAGCAGCGCAACGCCCTGCGCGGGGCAGGTCACCGGGGGCGAATCAGCCGGAAGACCTCCGGCCCCTGAGGGGGCCTCCCTGCGGTCTAGATTGGTGATCTTCCCGCGTGAGCAGCACGCAGAACGAAAGGGCCGGCCATGTCCATAGCCACACCTACGAACACACAGACCTTGGTTGAGGAGTTACTGCGCAGGATTGGCGAGGGCGACCCCGAGCGCATCGCCGAGCTGTACGCCGAGAGGGGCGATTGGAAGCTGAGCTGGCCGGAGGCCGAGCACGGTCGTACCGCCACGCCCTGGATCCGCCATCGGTCCACACGGGCTGACGCGGGCGCCCACTATCGTGAACTTGCCGAGTACCACGTGCCAGAGCAGGCGGCGACTGAGGTCGAACGCGTCCTCATCGACGGGAATGACGTGGTTGTGCTTGGGGAGATTCGCCAGACCGCTCGGTCCACCGGACGTGCGTATCGTGCGCGGTTCGCTATGCACCTCACCTTCGAAGACGGCTTGGTCACCAGACACCACGTCTACGAGGACAGTCTGGCCGTTGCCCAGGCATTCACTGCCGAAGACCAGTGAACAGCTGCGCGCCCACCTCGGCGACCAGTGGCAGACCGGGCAGGTGAGGGCCGCGCGTACCCCCGTTGAACGGGGGCCTGCCGCTCAATCCTGGAAGGATCCTCCCCGGAGGCCCCTGCCTGCCCGCGATCCCGTGGCGGCGCCGGTTTGTCGTGTTCGACCGGTACAACGGGACGGACCGCACACCGCGACTGTGAAGAGGCCCCCTGATGTACCCCGCCCTGCCCCCGCCGCCCCACGACGAGACCGAGCGCGTGCCCGGCGCACTGCTGATCCGCGGCGACTGCGACGACACCACCTGGAACGACGTGCTCGTCCGTATGGGCGAACTGCCCGGCATGGTCGCCCACACCCCCGGGCAGCCCCTGCCCCCGGCGCAGGGGCCCATCCCCCGGCGCCTGCTCGTGGCCCAGGACCCCGCCTGGCGGGGCGCCGTCCCCGCGCAGGTGTCCCAGGCCCTGAGCGGCGAGGGCGCTTGGGTTCCCGACCTGGTCCTGATCGCCGACCACGGCACCACCGGTGATCCCGCCCTGCGCCCGCTCATGGCCTTCCTCCCCAGCGACGACGACCTCTACCGTTTCCGCGTCACGCCTCGCCAGGCGGCCATGACCTACCTGGTCATGCACCGCTCCAGCATCGAGGACACCCTGGATCACCACAAGGATTGCGGCGCCGCCGAGGTCGAACTCGAACCCGGCGAGTCCTACGAGGACTGGTTGGACGGCTCCCCCGACTTGATGGGCGATGTCCTGGAGACGGCGGCCCGCCCGCCCCGCTACCAGCCGCCCGCCGCGCCCCTGCCCGTGATCACCCAGAACAACTCGGGGCTGCTCGTGCGCACCGACTTCAGCGACGACCGCGCCTGGGCCGCGCTCGCGGAGGACGCGGACCGCCTCGACCCCCATGTCGAGACCCCCGAGGACTACATCCCCTACGTGCAGATCGTGGACGACCCTGCCTTCGCGGGGGCCACCCCGGAACAGGTGATGGCGGCCGTCCGCCAAAGCGAGGACGAGGAGGAGCCGGGCACGGAGGTGGTGGTGATCGCCGACCGAGCCTCCATGGGCGGCTCCGACCGCACCGTCCTGGTCGTGCCCCTGGAGGACAACGTCGGGTGGTCCTTCCGCCTGCCCCGGGACGAGGTGCGGAGCATGGTGGCCAACCTCTTCGTCGGCAACAACGACATCTCGGACTGGATGAATCAGGGCTCGCCGGACGGGCCGGCGGTCATCACGGAGAGCGAGAGGCGATCCTGGCGGGGCTGGTGATCGAGTCATCGGTATTCGTGGGCGAGGAGGATTGCTCCAGGATTTGGCGGTAGACCCCACCCGAGGCCACGGCGAGATCACGACGGCCCCCGCGCGACGTTGCGCGGGGGCTGCTTCGTGTCCAGATCCGTCAGCCTGGATTGACGTACCGCCGATGAGGACAAGACCCGAGCCCGAGACGGGGCGTGAGGAACAACGGAACAGGATCGTGCGCCACGGGCTCCAGCGGGCCGGTATCGCGGATAACCACCGGGGGTCATCCAGCACTTGGCTCGAAGAACCGCTGCTCGGAACAGCGGCGGGGCGGCGCTGCCGCAGATAACCCCGGGATAGCGGCGCCGAGGGCGTCGCGGCAGGACCATCAAGAACGAGGGCGTCCGTCGCGGTGAGTCACCCCGGTGTTGGTGTGCCGGGGCCGCGGTCAGCCGACCGTTGCCGCTTTCCGGCGTACTTGGTTCGCCCTCCAGCTGGCCCTAGCGGACGGGGCCCGGGTGGTGGGCGCGGCCCGCGGGCCGGAGAAGCTCGCGTTCGCCCGCGCGTCGGGGGCGGAGGTGACCGTGGACTACTCGGCGCCCGGGTGGGTGGAACGGGTGCGCGAGGCCACCGGCGGCCGGGGGTCGACGTGGTCCTGGACGGCAGTGGCGGGGGACCTCGGCGAGGCGGCGTTCGGCGCCCTGGCCGACGGCGGGCGCTTCCGCGGCCACGGCTCCGCAGGCGGACGCTTCTCGGAGGTCGACCCGCATGAGGCCGGACGGCGCGGGATCGAGGTCCTCGGCCTGGTCGACCTGGAGGACGGCTGCCACGGGGAGCCGAACGGGGCCGTGCACCGGATCCTCGAACCGGCCCGCACCGGACGGGTGGTCCCGCATGTGGGACTGACGGTGCCCCTGGAGCGGGCAGAGGAGGCCCACAGGGCCCTGGAGGAGCGCCGGGCCCTGGGCAAGGTCCTCCTGGTGCCGTGAGTCCTGGGCCGACCCGGCCGGAACCCGGCCGGCCCGCGGGAACCCCGCCTCACGGGCGCCCGCGGCGCAGGGGGTCTCGTGACGACGCCGGCCCACGGCCCGCGCGAGCACGGCGGCGGGCACGGGGCCCGGGGCGGTGTGCGGGCCGGGCCGGGGCCGGCTCCGCTCAGGTCCCGGTACGGGCGGTCAGGCGCTCGCGCAGCGCGGCCGCGGCCGCGCGCGGGTCCTCGGCCTCGGTGATGGCGCGCACGACCACCACCCGGCGGGCGCCCGCCTCCATCACCGCGTCGATGTTGGTCGCGTCGATCCCCCCGATGGCGAACCACGGGCGGTCCGTGCCGAGGGAGGCGGCCCGCTCCACCAGGGACAGCCCCGCAGCCGGGCGTCCAGGCTTGGTGGGGGTGGCCCAGGTGGGGCCGACGCAGAAGTAGTCGCTCCCCTCCTCCTCGGAGGAGGCGGTCGCGGCGGCGACGTCGTTGTTGGAGCGCCCGATGACCGGGTCCGCCCCGATGATGTCGCGGGCCATGGGCACCGGCAGGTCGCGCTGTCCCAGGTGCAGCACGTCGGCGCGCACGGCACGGGCGATGTCGGCGCGGTCGTTCACCGCGAGCAGGGCTCCGTGCCGCTCACAGGCCTCCCGCATCACCTCCAGGGCCGCGATCTCCTCGCGGGCCTCCAACCCCTTGTCCCGGAGCTGGACGATGTCCACTCCCCCGGCCAAGGCCGCGTCCGTGAACTCGGCGAGATCGCCGCGCTCGGTCCGGGCGTCGGTGCACAGGTACAGAAGGGATGCGTCCAGGCGCTTGCGCAGGCTGGTTCCGTGGCTGGTCCTCACCCCGCCCACCCTAAGGCGTGCGGGCCCGGACGGGCGCCGGGCCGGGGGGTGTGTCCGGGTTCCCGTGGCGGGCGGTTTCGCCGTGCGAGGGCCCGCGCCTCTCCGGCCACCGGAGGGGCCGTTCACGGGGCGCACCGGACACGCTCCGGGGAGGCGGCGCGGCGGCGCGCCTCCTCCCGAGGAGTCCGGCGCCCCTAGAAGGCCAGTCCCTGGGCGCGGCGGCGCACCTCGGTCCCCCGGTTCTCGCGCATCGCCTGGATGGGCGTGCCCGGCAGGGTGTCGTCGTGGCTGAACAGCCAGCGCAGCGCTTCCTCCGTGGAGAAGCCCGCGTCGGTCAGCAGCACCAGGGTGCCGGGCAGCCCCTTGACGAGGTCGTCGCCGTCGATGAAGGCGGCGGGGACGGACAGCTGCCCTCCGCGGACCACACCCATCATGCGGTTCTCGCGGATCAGGGTCTTGATCCGGTTGGGACTCACGCCGAGCGGCGCGGCCGCCTCCTTGAGGGTCAGCCATTCGCCGACCAGCGTGTCGATGTCGATGTCGCTTTGTGTCACCCCCCCAATCTGCCACATCCGTGCGGGACCCGGGCACCATCCGACGCGCGCGGGGCCGCACGCCGTGGAGATCCCCACCACTGCCGCCCGCCCCCGGAGGAGGTTCTAGAATGGGGACAGACCTCTGCACATCCCGCGGGAGCCGGGTGAGACCCGGCTGAGAGGGAGGCTGTGAGCCTCCGACCGCACGAACCTGATCCGGGTCATGCCGGCGAAGGGAGTGGAATCAGCGACGTGCGCACACCGGACCGAACGATTCGTCCTACCAATGGCGGCTCCGAGGCGCGGCAGGAACAGACCGTCGTCGTGGTCGGCGGCGGCCTCGTCGGGCGGGTCACCGCCTGGCGGGCCGCCCAGCACGGCCTCCGCGTCACCCTGGTCGAGCCCGACCCGGTGACCGACCCCGCCGGGGCCCGCGCCGCCTCCACCGTCGCGGCGGGCATGCTCACCCCCGCCACCGAGGCGGTGTTCGGCGAGGAACCCCTCATGGAGTTCGGTGTCCGCTCCGCGGGCATGTACCCCGGGTTCGTCGCCGAACTGGAGGAGGCGAGCGGGGTCGGCGTGGGCTACCGCACCACCGGAACGCTCCTGGTCGCCTTCGACCGCGACGACATGGCCGTCCTCACCGACCTGCACAGGCTCCAGGAACGCCTGGGCATCGCCACCGAACGCCTGACGAGCCGCGAGTGCCGCCGCCTGGAGCCCGTGCTGGCCCCGTCCGTGCGCGGCGGCGTCCTCGCCCCCGACGACCACTCCGTGGACCCCCGGCTGCTGCTGCGGGCCCTGGCCGTCGCGGGCGGGCGCGCGGGCGTCACGGAGATCGCGCAGCGGGCCGAGGAGGTCGTGGCCCCCGGCCCCGACGGCTCCCGTCTGGGCGTCCGCCTCGCCGACGGCCGGGTCCTGCCCGCCCACCAGGTCGTCCTGGCCGCCGGTTGCTGGGGCGACCGCGTCGCGGTGCCGGAACCGGTGGTGCCGCCGCTGCGCCCGGTCAAAGGACAGCTCCTGCGCGCCCGCGTGCCCGCCGGCGAGGCGCCCCTCGTCAACCGGACGGTCCGCGGCCTGGTGCGGGGCTTCACGACCTACCTGGTGCCGCGCGCCGACGGAGAGGTGATCATCGGTGCCACCCAGGAGGAACTGGGATACGACACCTCGCTCACCGCGGGCGGGCTCTGGCAGGTCCTCAGGGACGCCCGGGAGCTCGTCCCGGGGGTGACCGAGCTGGAGGTCACCGAGACCTGTGTGGGCCTGCGCCCCGGCTCGCCCGACAACGAACCCCTGCTGGGGCCGACCCGGGTCCCCGGTCTGCACCTGGCCGCGGGGCACTTCCGGCACGGGGTTCTGCTGACCCCGGTCACCGGCGAGGCCATGGCGCGCGCCCTCACCACCGGCGCCCTGCCGGAGTACGCGCGCAGGTTCGCCGCGGACCGGGCGGCCGGCGGGGCGCACACGACGACGTGGGAGTAGGAGAGGCAGTGGAACTCATCATCAACGGCGACCCCCGCGAGTTCGCCGACGGCACCACCGTGGAGGCGGTCGTCCGCGACCTGACCGCGCCGGGCGGCGGCACGATCCCCGGCGGCATCGCCGTGGCCGTCAACGACGAGGTGGTGCGCCGGGCCGCGTGGGCGGCCGGCGCGCTGGGCGCGGGGGACCGCGTGGACGTCCTCACCGCCGTCCAGGGAGGGTGAGCATGACCGGACACGGACAGATCGAGGACCCGCTCGTCATCGCCGGCACCGCCTTCGGCTCCCGGTTGATCACCGGCACCGGCGGGGCGCCGTCCCTGGACGTCCTGGAGGAGGCCCTGGTCACCTCCGGGACGGAGCTGACCACGGTGGCGATGCGCCGGGTCTCCCCCGGTTCCCAGGGGTCGGTGTGGGACGTCCTGACCCGGAACGGCATTCGCGCGCTGCCCAACACCGCCGGATGCTTCACGGCGGCCGACGCGGTGCGCACCGCCCGGCTGGGCAGGGAGGCCCTGGGCACCGACTGGGTGAAGCTGGAGGTCGTGGCGGACGAGCACACGCTGCTGCCCGACCCGGTGGAGCTGCTGGACGCCGCCGAGCAGCTGGTGGACGAGGGGTTCACCGTCCTGCCGTACACCAACGACGACCCGGTCCTGGCCCGGCGCCTGGAGCAGCTGGGGTGCGCGGCGGTGATGCCCCTGGCCGCACCGATCGGCTCCGGCCTGGGCATCCGCAACCCGCACAACCTGGAGCTGATCGTGGAGGGGGCGGGGGTCCCCGTGATCGTGGACGCGGGGATCGGCACCGCCAGCGACGCCGCCCTCGCGATGGAGCTGGGCTGCGACGCGGTTCTGCTGGCCACCGCCGTCACCCGCGCACAGGACCCCGTGCGCATGGCCTCCGCGATGCGCGACGCGGTCAGGGCGGGCAGGAACGCCCGCCTGGCCGGGCGCATCCCGGTGCGGCGGCACGCCCTCGCGTCGTCCCCCGCCGTGGAGTAGGGCCCCGTCACGGTCCCCGGGGCCGTCCGCGCGCCCGGTCGGCCCCGCCGCAGCGGTACCCGGGCGGCCGGCTCCCGGGGTCCCCGTCCCGGGGGCGGGGACATCTGTCGGCGGCCCCTCCCGAAAGGGTGGGGCGCGTGTTCCCCCAGCGGTGACCGACCCCACCCGTGACGGTGCGGCCGGGCGGTGCAGGACGCGGGAAGGCCTCGGGGCCGGGCGGTCCCGACGCCGGTCCGGGAGGGTCGCGGGCACCCGGCGGGGGAGGTCCGGGGCGCCCGCACCGGGACGTTTGGTGCCGTCCCCTACCGTGGGATGGGTGTGCGGCCCGACGGAGGGCACCGCACGCTCGCCGATGACCCAGGCGCGAACGCCCGCCACCGAGGGCGGTGGGGCGCGACGCGACCGCGAACCGCGGGGCAGACCTGGTGTGGGCTTCCGCTATCGTGTCGGTTCGACACCCGGTGCCGGGTACGCGCCACCAACCGCGACAGCCCGCGCTCCCCGCAGCAAGGACACTACTCCGCCGTGGACATGACGACTTCCGACCCGCTCGTAGGCGCGACCCTCGACCGACGCTACTTCGTCGAGTCCAGGATCGCCGGAGGCGGGATGGCGACCGTCTACGTCGCCCACGACCTGAGGCTGGACCGGCGCCTGGCGTTGAAGGTGATGCACCCGTCACTGGCGCAGGACCCCACCTTCGTCCAGCGCTTCATCAACGAGGCCCACTCCGTCGCCAAGCTCTCCCACCCCAACGTCGTCCAGGTCTTCGACCAGGGGGAGGACCAGGGACACGTGTTCCTGGCGATGGAGTACGTGCCCGGCCGCACACTGCGCGACCTCCTCAAGGCCCGCGGCCGCCTGTCCCCGCGCGAGACCCTGAACGTCATGGCGTCGGTCCTCGCCGCGCTGGGCGCCGCCCACCAGGCGGGCATGGTCCACCGCGACGTCAAACCCGAGAACGTCCTCCTCACCGAGGACGGCCGGGTCAAGGTCGCCGACTTCGGTCTGGCGCGCGCCGTGGAGCAGTCCAACCAGGGCCTCACCCGTACCGGCACCCTCATGGGCACCGCCGCCTACCTGGCGCCGGAGCAGATCGAGAAGGGCGTCGCCGACGCCCGCAGCGACGTCTACGCGGCCGGCATCATGTTCTACGAGCTGCTGACCGGCGGCCAGCCGCACACCGGCGAGACGCCCATCGCGATCGCCTACCAGCACGTCAACGAGGACGTGCCCCGGCCCTCGCACTTCCTTCCGGGGCTTCCGCCCGAGGTGGACGCGCTGGTCACCAAGGCCACCGAGCGCGACCCCCGCTACCGTCCGAGCAACGCGGGCCAGTACCTCGCCAAGGTGTTGCAGGTCCTCCAGCGGTTGCCCGCCTCGCCCGCGGGCGGCGAGGCGCCGCTCGCACCCGTGGCGCCGACCGCGGCGACGGCGTCCGTCACCGCCCCCCAGCTCATCGCGGGCGGGGCCGGTCCGGGCACCGAGAACGCCACCATGGTCGTGGACATGAACAGCGCGGGCCTGCGTGACGACGACTACGACGACGAGTACGACGACTACCGTGACGGCGACGGCGGGCGGCGCCGCAAGCTGCTGATCGGCGTCGGCGCGGCGGTCCTGGCCCTGGTGGTGCTCCTCGCGGGCTGGTGGTTCCTCGTCGGGCGGTTCGAGAACGTCCCGGACGTGGTGGGCGCGAGCCCCGAGGCAGCGCGGGAGGCCATCCTCGACGAGGGCCTGGTCTACACGCTCTCCGAGGAGCCCGTCTACAGCGACGCCGACGCGGGCACCGTCGGGCGGACCGACCCCGAATCCGGCGAGCGGCTCTCACCCGGGGACGAGGTGACCGTGTACGTCTCCCAGGGCCCGCAGAACGTGACCATGCCCGACCTGACGGGCGAGGACTCCGCGAACGCCCTCGCGGCGATGGAGGACCTCGGTTTCTCCCCGGACAACCTCGAACAGGTGGACGTCAACGACGAGGACGTCCCGCCCGGCGAGGTGATCTCCACCGACCCGGAGGCGGGCGCGGAGGCCGACCGCGAGAGCACCGTCACGATCACCGTCAGCCGGAGCATCTCCGTTCCGGCCGTGGTGGGCCAGGAGCAGTCCGCCGCCGAGGCGACCCTGGAGGACCTGGACCTCAGCGTCAAGGTGGTCGAGGAGGAGAGCGAGGACGTCGACGAGGGCGTGGTGATCCGGCAGAGCCCGGACAACGGCGCCAGCGTGGGCGCCAACGGCGAGGTCACCCTGACCGTCTCGACGGGCCCCCCGGGCATCACGATCCCCGACGTGGTCGGCATGTCGGTGCGGGACGCCAAGGACGAACTGGAGGACGCCGGGTTCGACGTGGAGGTCGAGCGGATCCTCGGCGGCCGGGTGGTGTCGCACCAGTCGCACACGGGCAAGGCGCCGGAGGGCACGGAGATCACGATCACCGCGACCCCGGGCGGCATCGACTTCGGGGACATCGAGGACGACGACTGACGTGTCCGCGCGCCCGGTGGCCCGGGGGCGCGGAGCGGGTGGGGGGCGTGCGGGCCGGGGTCGGCCCCGCGCCCCTCACCCGTTCCGCGGGTCGGCGGAACGGCGGGCGGCGGGCCCTCCCGCCGGGGACCGCGCCCCTCCGCTCCGGTCGGGGCCGCGGACCCGGCCCCCCGGCCGACCGACACGCGACGGGTCCGGTCGGGATAGGGTCGCCTCCATGGCGACCGAGGAGATCCGGGTACTGGTGGTGGACGACCACCCGATGTGGCGCGAGGCGGTCGCGCGCGACCTGGGCGAGGCCGGGCTCGACGTGGTGGGGACGGCGGGCGACGGCGCCAAGGCGCTGCGCATCGCCCCCGCCGCGCGCCCCACCCTGGCGGTGGTGGACCTGCACCTGCCGGACATGACCGGGGTCGAGCTGACGGCGGGCCTGGTCGCGCTGCCGGAACCCCCGCAGGTACTCGTCCTGTCCGCGAGCGGGGCCGGCGACGACGTTCTCGCGGCCGTCAAGGCCGGGGCGACCGGCTACCTGGTCAAGTCGGCGGGACGCGAGGAACTGCTGGACGCGGTGCGCCGCGTGCACACCGGTGAGGCCGTGTACACCCCGGGGCTGGCCGGGCTCGTGCTGGGCGAGTACCGCAGGCTGTCGTCGGCCGACCGCGCCCGCGAACCGCGGGCGCCCGCACTGACACCGCGCGAGACGGAGGTGCTCCGCCTGGTCGCCAAGGGGCTGGCCTACAAGCAGATCGCGCAGCGCCTGACGATCTCCCACCGCACCGTGCAGAACCACGTGCAGAACACCCTCACCAAGCTGCACCTGCACAACCGGGTGGAGCTCGTCCGGTACGCCATCGACCAGGGACTGGACGAGTAGCGGACAGGGTTCCCGCACGGTTCCGGTCGCGCTCCCAGGCCCGCTGCGCAGGGGTCGGGGCGCCGTTCACCTCCCCGGGTTGGCCCCGGGGAGCCGAGGCCACTATGGTCTAGACCATATGGCGCCCAGCGCCGTGACAACACAACGTCGAGGAGAATCCGTATGCGAGTCGGGGTGCTGACCGGTGGCGGAGACTGCCCTGGTCTGAACGCGGTCATCCGCGCCGTGGTCCGCAAGGGCATCAAGGACTACGGGTACGAGTTCATCGGCTTCCGGGACGGGTGGCGCGGACCCCTCGAGGGCGACACCGTTCCGTTGAACGTGGAGTCCGTGCGCGGCATCCTTCCGCGCGGCGGCACCATCCTGGGCTCGTCCCGCACCAACCTGATGAAGATCGAGGGCGGTGTCGAGCGCGTCAAGGACAACATGGCCGCGCTCGGCGTCGACGCGCTGGTCGCCATCGGCGGCGAGGACACCCTGGGTGTGGCCCGCCAGCTGCACGACCGCGGGGTCAACGTCGTGGGCGTGCCCAAGACCATCGACAACGACCTCAACGCGACCGACTACACCTTCGGTTTCGACACGGCCGTGAACATCGCCATGGAGGCGATCGACCGCCTGCACACCACCGCCGAGTCGCACCACCGCGCCCTCGTCGTGGAGGTCATGGGACGCCACGCGGGCTGGATCGCCCTGCACTCGGGCATGGCCGCCGGCGCCAACGTCATCCTCATCCCGGAGCGCCCCTTCGACATCGACGACGTCGTCAAGCACGTCGAGAGCCGGTTCCAGACCCAGTACGCGCCGATCATCGTCGTCGCCGAGGGCGCGCACCCCAAGGAAGGCCAGATGGAGCTCGCCACCGGCGAGACCGACTCCTTCGGCCACGTCCGCCTGGGCGGCATCGGCCAGCGCCTCGCCGAGGAGATCGAGAAGCGCACCGGCAAGGAGGCGCGCTCGGTGGTCCTGGGGCACGTGCAGCGCGGCGGCACCCCCACCGCGTTCGACCGGGTGCTGGCCACCCGCCTGGGCGTGAACGCCATCGACGCCGTGCACGACAAGTCGTTCGGCAAGATGGTCGGCCTCCAGGGCACCGCCATCGTCCGCGTCGACCTGGCCGAGGCCACCGACACCCTCAAGACGGTGCCCGCCGAGCGCTACCAGGAGGCCGAGGTCTTCTTCGGCTAGGACCGCCCATCGGGCCGGGTCCGAGAACAGTACAGCCGCGAGTTCCGGGAGCGACCCGGACACGGGCCGGAGCCGTCGGAACACGGACCTCCGGTGTCTCCCGGACACACCGGTCCCGTCGGCCGACGGCCACGTGAGCCGACAGCGGACCGGTGTGCGCCCCCTTCCCAGCTCCCAGGGGAGGGGGCGCACCCGCGTCCGGTCCCCCTCCCGCGGGCGCACCGGCGAAGACCCCCACCGGACGGACGACACCGCCACACCGCTGTGTTTACCGCCGCATGCCCTCCCAGCCCGACCGAAAACGGTTCGAGCGGTCGAGAGGATGTTCGATACTGGAGGGCGGCGCTGGGCACCCGGTTCCATCGCCGACGCTCCCACCTCGTACCGGGCCGTAGGTATTCACCGGAGGTAGCACCATGTCCGCGTCGCTTGAGTCCGCGCCGCTCCCCGTCACCGAGGTAGGAGCCGACGCCGGGCTGGGCGAGCTCTGCGTGCTCATGAAGCTCGGCGAGATCGTCCTCAAGGGCTCCAACCGCAAGCTGTTCGAGCGGCGGCTCCACAACAACATCCGCTCCTCCGTGCGCGACCTGGGCGACATCCGCCTGTCGCAGCGCGGCGCGGGCGTCATCATCGTCCGCAAGCCCGGCGCCTCCGACCTGGAGGTCGCCGAGATCGCCGACCGCATGGCCAACGTCATGGGCGTGGTGTGGGTGCACCTGGTCCGCCGGGTGGCCAAGGACCTGGACTCCATCACCGACATCGGCGTGCGCTCCCTCGCCGGCCGCCAGGGCACCTTCGCGGTGCGCGCCCGCCGTCGCGACAAGCGCTTCGAGATGACGTCGTCCGAGCTGGCGGGCTACCTGGGCTCCAAGATCATCGAGGCGCACGGCTACGCGGTGAACCTGAAGCGGCCCGACAACACCCTGTACGTCGAGGTGGACAAGGACGAGGCGTTCGTGTTCACCGACGGCATCCCCGGCCAGGGCGGCCTGCCCGCGGGGATGAGCGGGCGCGGACTGGTGCTGATGTCCGGCGGGATCGACTCCCCCGTGGCGGCCCACCGGATGATCCGGCGCGGGCTGAAGGTCGACTTCCTGCACTTCTCCGGGATGCCGTTCACCGGCCCCGAGTCCATCTACAAGGCCTACAGCCTGGTCCGCCAGCTGGACCGCTACCAGGTGGGTTCGCGCCTGTTCGTGATCCCCTTCGGCAAGGCCCAGCAGCAGCTGAAGAGCTCCGGCATCGAACGGCTCCAGATCGTCGCCCAGCGGCGCCTGATGCTCAAGACCGCGGAGGCCCTCGCGGACGACCTCGGCGCGGAGTGCCTGGTCACCGGTGACGCCCTCGGCCAGGTCTCCAGCCAGACCATGACCAACCTCACCGCGCTGGACGACGCTGTCGACCTGCCGATCCTGCGCCCCCTCGTGGGGATGGACAAGACCGAGATCATGGACCAGGCCCGCAGGATCGGGACCCTGGCCATCTCGGAGCTGCCCGACGAGGACTGCTGCACCATGCTGACGCCGCGTCAGGTCGAGACGGCCGCCAAGATCCCCGACCTGCGCCAGATCGAGAAGCGCCTGGACGCGGAGGAGCTGGTCGAGCACCTGGTCACCACGGCCCAGGTGCACAAGCCGAGCTTCCTCGGCGACGCCGCCCCCCGGCGTCTGGACGGCGCGAGCAAGCCCGCCGCCGCCCGCGCCTGACACGGGCCCCGACACGGCGCCGCCCCGACCACGTCCCGTGTGGTCGGGGCGGCGCCGTTCCGTCGTCCCTCAGAGGCCGGCGAGCTCTCGGCCGGGCGCCGGGGTGAGGGCGCGTCCGCTCAGGGCGGCGAGGGTGCCCGCCAGGTCGCGCAGCTCGGCCAGGTCCTCCTCGAGGAGGGCCTGCGGCCCGTCGCACAGGGCCTCCTCCGGGTGCGGGTGCACGTCCACGATGACGCCGTCGGCGCCGACCGCGACGGCCGCGCGGGACAGCGGGAGCACCAGCTCGCGCTTGCCGCCCGAGTGGGACGGGTCGACGATCACCGGCAGGTGCGACAGGTTCTGGGCGACCGGGACCGCGCTGATGTCCAGCGTGTTGCGGGTGGCCTTCTCGAAGGTGCGGATGCCGCGCTCGCACAGGACGATGTCGAGGTTGCCCTGCTGGGCGATGTACTCGGCGGCCATCAACCACTCCTCGATGGTGGCGCTCATCCCCCGCTTGAGCATGACGGGCTTGCCCGCGTCGCCGGCGGCCTGCAGCAGGGCGAAGTTCTGCATGTTGCGGGTGCCGATCTGGAGCATGTCGGCGTAGGAGGCGACGAGCTCGACGTCGGCTGCGTCCACCACCTCGGTGACGACCGGCAGACCGGTCTCCTCGCGGACGTCCGCGAGGATCTTCAGGCCCGCCTCGCCCAGCCCCTGGAAGGCGTACGGCGAGGTGCGCGGCTTGTACGCACCGCCGCGGAGCAGCGAGGCGCCCGCCGCGAGCGCCATCCTGGCGGCCTCGAGGGTCTGCTCGGGGGTCTCGACGGCGCACGGCCCGGCGATGACGGTGACGTTGTCCCCGCCGATCGGCACACCCCGGACGCTGACGACGCTGCGGCTGTCGTGGTTCTCACGGCTCACCAGCTTGTACGGGGCGGAGATCCGCAGGACGTCGCTGACCCCGGGCCGCGCGGCCAGGCCCAGGTCCTGGAACCGCTCGACGTCCCCGACCAGGCCGATGATCGTACGGCTGACCCCTCGGGTCACGTAGGCCTCGCCTCCGGAGGAGGTGACCAGTTCGACGAGGGCGTCGATGTTGTCGGAAGTGGCGTCCGGCGCCATCACGATGACCATGTGGGTTGTCCCTAGCTGCTTGTCGGTGGGCGTGGCCGGACCGGGAGCCGCCCGGGACACGAAAAAACCCCGGGCTCTACCGGCCCGGGGCTCAAGTCGTCTGTGTCAGCGCAGCGCTTTACAGGCGACCGGGGTATCGGGCCGGTAGCCATAAAAGCGCCAGAAGTTTCGCTGCATGGCTGCGACTATAGCGCACGGATCTCGCGCGCCGGCACACACGGGGTGAGTGACCTGGCTCTCGCCGGGCCTGGCAGGATGGCCGGATGCCGCGTTTCCCCGCGGTGGACGGGACAGGGAGGTCCCGGCGGGGGACACGCCCGGCCTGTCGGCGCGGGCGTACTGCCAGGGCCGGTCGGCCGGAGCGAGACGAGCGGGGGACGTGTTGTCCGAGAGAGCGGACGGGGGCGACGGGGATGCCGGGGTGGACCGCGCCCGGCGTGTCGGGCGGCCCGGACTCCCCCCGGGGCAGGCCGTGCGGTACGAGCACAAGCCGCTGCACTACGGGCCCGTCCCGGACTTCCGGCCGCACAGGTGGGACTTCCGGGTCATGGGCGCGACCGAGACCCTGGGCTCCTACCGGTGGACGTGGGAGGAGTTCGGGACGCTGCCGCGCACCGACTCCGTGAGCGACTTCCACTGCGTGATGCGGTTCAGCGTCCCCGGCGTCCCCTGGGGCGGGGTGCGCGCCCTCGACCTGGTCGACGCCGCTCCCCCGGCTCCCGAGGTGACACACGTGATGGCCTGGGGCGAGTACGGGTACAGCGCCAACCTGCGCCTGGACGACTTCCTCTCCGAACGGGTCCTCCTCGCCACCCACCGCGACGGGGAGCCCCTCGCCCCCGAGCACGGGTTCCCGCTGCGGCTCGTGGTCCCCCACCTGTACGGGTGGAAGAGCGTGAAGTGGCTGCGCGCCGTGGAGTACATGACCGCGGACCGGCGGGGGTTCTGGGAGGAGCGCGGCTACCACAACCGCGCCGACCCGTGGAGCGAGCAGCGGTTCTCCTACCAGGAGGAGCCGGGGCACGGGCCTCCCCTGTAGGCCCGGGGCGCTCACCCCGGCAGGGCCCGGGCCGTGTTCGGCGTGTCCTCCCGGGCCGGTGTCCTCCGGACCGAACTCCGCGCCCCCCGGGGGAGTGCGCCGGGAGGCCGGCGCAGGCCCGGAAGCCGACCGCGCGCCTAGGTTTTTTGAATCCTTCCGGGCTCGCGTCCGCCAGGCTTCCTCCCGCTGTGTCTCTGCGCTCGTGAAGCACAACCAGGCTGAACGTCGCACATCGTCTTGCGAGAGATCGCCTGGACGGCCGCTCGCCGACCCGGAAGTCTCCTGAAAAACACTCCCTAGCTTGGCGTTTAACACCAGGCCCGTGACCGCACAACATCCCGGTCACGGGCTTCCCTGTTCCCCGGACACAACGACGGCCTTCGCGTGATCATGTGCGCTGTCGAGACGCTGATGATCAACC